>CAMKHH010000227.1 GCA_946412445.1 uncultured Eubacterium sp. | reverse complement strand
GATTGTGGGACCGCCTCTGATTTGTCTGTTTGCATCGGGTACTGTATTCTCTTTTTATATTTTGTTTTTGTTTCTGTTTGGTTTTTCTGCTGTGGCATATGTAAATTCTATCTTTTTGAATAAGATTTTCAAGAATTATATGCCGCCCGAAGAAGCGGAACAAACTGAGCAGGATGTAATTGCACATATGGATGAATTAGAACAGCTGGAACAGGAAAATCCAGAAGATTCAGACCCGCAAAACATTATAAAATAACTATTTTGACCGGATGTGATCCAGCGTTGGATTGCATCCGGTCTTTTGTTCCTGATAAACTGTGACGTCAAGTTCATATTAAACGGATATCAGGCATAAAGTGTAATAAAGTTTTTTTAAAAATGAACTAGGAGATTTATATGGACAAAATCCTGGATGAACAATACATTGATCTGATTGTCGACAATGCCACTATAGCCCCAACACAACTTCGTGAAAATATAACCCCTATTAATGAACGCGAATCCATTCTCCATGTGCGTTCAGAAAACCCAGACATGTGCATGCTCGGCAGATACCCATATCATTCCTTTCCTTCTATTTTTACTTTAGCATCCCTGGTCAGTCTGGAAGCATCCGGAGTACGAAGTCTACAGTTAAATCCATATCTGGCTCTGTATGGACAGGGGGTGCTTGTAGGGATCATAGATACAGGAATAGACTATCAGCATCCGGCTTTCATAAATAATGACCGGACTACACGTATTGTTTCAATCTGGGATCAGACCATTCAAGATGGAACACCACCCCAGGGGTTCACTTACGGTACGGAGTACACTTCGGAGGTTATCGATATTGCTCTTCAAAATGAAAATCCGCTTTCGGTTGTACCCTCTACCGACGTAAACGGTCATGGCACGGCAATTGCCAGCGTCATGGCCGGAAATACGGATGCTGCAAACTCTTTCAGCGGCATAGTCCCTCAATCCAGAATAATTGTTGTCAAGTTAAAGGAGGCCAAGCAAAACCTTCGGGAATTATTTTTAGTTCCTTCAACAGCTACCTGTTACCAGGAATCCGACATCATGCTGGCAACCCGATATATTCTGGAAGTTGCCCGATCGTTGAATCAGCCCCTCTCGCTCTGCATTGCACTGGCGTGCAGTCAGTCCGGGCACAGCGGCGAGGGCTCTACCAGTACATATCTGGATTATCTGGCGAAGAATCCCTGGATTGGTATAACCTCTGCAGCAGGGAATGAAGGAAATGCGCGCCGCCATTACTTCGCTAATGTAACCACCGCCCCATTTACTAATGAATTTGAATTGCGGGTCAGCAGTCTGGATTCCATGTTTTCCATGGAAATCTGGACTTCTTCCACCGGAAGCCTGACCTTGGAAATCATCTCTCCCACGGGTGAATCCACACAGCTGATCTATCCCAGACTGAGAGACTGTGTAAGTCATGAATTTCTTCTCTCATCCAGTATCGTCTGGGTAAATAATATCCTTTTGGAACAAGAGTCTGGCAATCAGTGCATTCTGATTCGCATGCGGAATCCACTGGAAGGCATCTGGATTTTCAAGGTCCAAAATTTAAGTACTGAGAGTTTTACATTCCATTCATGGCTTCCCTCGGGAGATTTGATCTCAAAGGAGACTTTTTTTCTGCAGTCCTCCCCGGAAACCACAGTTACAGCTCCGGGAAATGCACAGAATGTTCTGACCATCTCCGCTTATAATCAGGACAGTAACAGTATATTAATCGAATCCGGCAGAGGATATACCAGTATCGGACTGGTAAAACCGGACCTTGCGGCTCCCGGCTACCAGCTTACATGCGCAAATCTTGTGGGCGGTTATGGTTCTTCTACAGGTACAGGTGCCGCTGCTGCCCACTCGGCCGGTATTGTAGCCATGCTTCTCGAGTGGGGGGTTATAAGAGGAAATTATTCACAGATAACCGGACGAGATATTAATAGAATGCTTATACGTGGTGCAAACCGGGCCGACACTACCACATATCCCAACAATATCTGGGGATTTGGGAGAATTGATATCAATGGTGTATTTCAGAAAATGACTATCTGACTGTTATAGATTCAGTTACTATCAGCCATGCTTCATCTTTTGCGCATGGCTGAATAGTAACCGCATATTCTATTTAATCATCTGTCTCTTTTTCCGTCGTATCAGACTGTTCATAAGCCTCCTCAAACATCAAAGTAACTTTGAACAAATCTCCATCCAGATAGATATCAAAGGATCCATGCTGGAGTCTGGTCAGGTTTTGAGCAATTGAAAGCCCCAGTCCACTTCCTTCGGTGCTTCTGGATACATCCCCTCTGATAAACCGTTCCGTCAGTTCTTTTGCCTCAATATTCAGGGGATTTTCCGACACATTCTTCATGGTAAAAAACACCTTGCCATTCAGCCTCCCTGTTTCTATATAGACGCGGGTTCCAGGCATCGCATATTTAACCACATTCACATAAAGATTCTCCAGCACTCTCCACATGCGTCGTCCATCGGCCAATATACATAAGGATTCACCCGACAGTTTCATCACCATACTTAAGCTCCGCCCATGAAATCTTTCATCAAATTCACCATTCATCTGCTGAACCAGTTCATTAATATTTAATGTGATAAATTCCAGCCGGATATTCCCGGAGCTTACCTTCGAAGCTTCCACCAGATCCTCCGTCAGCTGCTTTAACCTCTGAGATTTTGCGTCCAGTATATCAATATATCCTTTGATTCTGGGATCCTGAAGATTCTCTCTTTTCAACAGATCAACATAATTGATAATAGAGGTCAGTGGTGTCTTAATATCGTGAGAGACATTCGTAATTAAATCTGCCTTTAACCGCTCACTTTTCATCTTTTCATTGACCGCAGCCTGAAGTCCCTCTCCTAAATTGTTGACTGTTTCGGCAAGCTTCAAATTTTCTCCGTTTAGATTGGCAGTGCTTACTTTATAATCCATATCCCCTGAGCCAATCTGTTTGAGTCCCTCCAACACACTCTGGCGTTCAGATGACTCTTTTATAAGGTAAAACAATACGATTACATCCATGATAAGACATAGCATGACGCCTGCTCCTGAAAAGCCCGTCAAAAATACAAAGTGAAGAAATATAAATCCTCCGTAAATCAATATAAGCTTTGTGGAAGTGTTCCTCTCTGCATAGATATTTCCGAAGAAAGATACGATATTGTGAAGGATACTGTTCCGCCACAGATTCTTTCCCTTTATTCTCCGGACAATGCTGTAGTATATGGCCAGACCAATCCCATAACACAGTGAGGCAAGGACAGACGCCAACACGACAACCCAGACAGAAGCTTCATTTCCAACACTTTCTCCCACAGCCGCCGCTCCAAGCGTAATGATTCCGATTCCTAGAACCCCCAGTATGAATGTCAGCTCAGAGGGCATACGGTCTGCCTTATACAGACGGATTGTGTTATCATAAGAGTTACGTCCTGACTGAATCGTACCTAAAACGATCAGAACCAGCCACAAGACAACCGATACTATTAAAAATACAATAAGCAGTCTGGCCCAGGGCATATAGGTGTCGAAGGTTTTAGCCGACTGGTAAATATCATCATGATATGGAAAGCTTGTGTCCAGACCCAAATACACGGTTTCATTTTGGTCCAGAACCGCACGGTTTGAAAGGATATTTTTCAGATATACTCCGGCCTGGGTATCTCCATCTCCTTGCTTTACATCCGTCATAACTCCATTCTTCCGCTGATATTGGA
>CAMKHH010000226.1 GCA_946412445.1 uncultured Eubacterium sp. | reverse complement strand
CCATAATACCGATATTTCTGGTTCTCTCTAATGG
Source organism: uncultured Eubacterium sp. (assembly GCA_946412445.1). Classification (GTDB taxonomy): domain Bacteria; phylum Bacillota; class Clostridia; order Lachnospirales; family Lachnospiraceae; genus Novisyntrophococcus. The sequence goes on along the minus strand of CAMKHH010000226.1, from coordinate 3,725 downwards.
ATATTCTCTTCCAGCCAAAATATTTTCCTCCTGTTTTAGTCTAAACTGCGATCAGAATTTGACAACAGCTCAAATTCTTCACACCTAAGACCTGCAACAGATTAAAATCTGTAATGTGCAAAAGCTTTGTTGGCCTCTGCCATCTTATGCATGTCTTCTTTCTTCTTAACAGATGCGCCTGTACTGTTCATAGCATCCATAAGCTCATTGGCCAGTCTGTCCTCCATTGTCTTTTCGCCTCTCTTACGAGAATACGTCGTAAGCCAACGAAGAGCTAATGCCTGACGTCTTTCCGGTCTTACCTCGATTGGCACCTGGTAGGTAGCTCCACCGATACGTCTTGCTTTTACTTCAAGAACCGGCATAATATTATTCATAGCTTCTTCGAATACTTCAAGCGCTGGCTTCTCAGCCTTTTTTTCAACTTTAGCAAATGCACCGTATACAATCTTCTGTGCAACACCCCTCTTACCATCTAACATGATGTTGTTGATAAGCTTGGTTACCACTTTGTTATTGTACAACGGATCTGCTAAAACATCTCTTTTTTGAGTATGTCCTTTACGTGGCACGTTACTTCCCTCCTTAATCATAATCCGATTAGATCTCAGGTACTCACACATATAATGTATGTTCGCACTGGTAAATCTCTATTAACCTGCAACCGTGAAAGGTTAAGGAATACCGTACAACCATAGATATCTGTGATACTAGATAACTTCGAATCTTTTAATCAGTATTGCTTCTTCAGCAAACCTCACAAGACCTTAAGTCTTTGTTTACAGCTTATTTGCTTTTCGGTCTCTTTGCGCCGTATTTGGAACGGGCCTGTTTTCTGTTAGCGACACCTGCTGTATCCAGTGTACCACGGATAATGTGATATCTTGTACCTGGCAGGTCCTTAACTCTTCCTCCACGGATCAAAACAACACTATGCTCCTGAAGATTATGTCCTTCACCCGGAATATAGCTTGTCACTTCAATACCATTGGAGAGACGGACTCTGGCAATTTTTCTAAGGGCTGAGTTCGGCTTCTTAGGGGTTGCTGTCTTAACTGCTGTACATACGCCACGCTTCTGTGGTGAAGACATATCTGATGTCTTTTTCTGAAGAGAGTTAAAGTTTTTCTGAAGAGCCGGTGCATCAGATTTTTTTACTGAAGTCTGACGTCCTTTTCTTACTAACTGATTAAATGTTGGCATTCCAATTCACCTCCTGATAGAATCTCCGCTTCCCGCGGGGTCTCGGTTGCTTTATCTCATATAAAATTGCGCACAAAAAAACAATCCATAAATGCACGCTTACACATTATATCCTCACAAAACAGAAAAGTCAAGCCATTTTTCAACGCAGCTTTTATCTAAGCTTTCCCAAAAATAAACTTTCCAAACCTGATCAGTGTGTAGATCACCATCACGGCTGCTGCAATCGTCTCAAACAGCACGATATATTGTAATGCAAAAAACGGACGTCCCATATTTGCCAGGCATGCCATCGTCTGCTTTGAGGCAATTGCGCTGATTACAAATGGAAATGTGAACGCAGAGTAACTTGGATAAAACGGCAGTTTCAAATATCCCAGTGCCTTTACGAAAGCGAATATATATATAATACTGGCTGCAACATACATTCCTGTCAAAAAAACGTATGACTTAGGCGTCACCGACTGGGCATATCCCGCAACACAAAGACTTACCGGTGCTGCATAGATGCAGATGAGGGGCTTTGCAGGCTCTGGAACCTCCTTATATTTTATATATCGGGTCGTGACCAGAACTAAAAGCACAAGCAGTGCAGCAAACCCAAACCAGAACAAAGCAGTACCAATTCCCTGTTTTTCAAATGCCGGTGCTGTAATAGAGCCAACGACTATTCCTACATATACTATGTAATAGCTCGCAAATACCTTTGGCATCTGCAGCCGGAAGACAAATTTTACTGTGAAGTAAATCATCAGGGCAATATGAAGCAAAATCGCCAGTAGCCATATATAATATGCCGCCTGCCCAATCAACGGTTTTACATAAACGCTAAGCAGCATAAGGGCCATGGGAAATGTACCCGCTACACTTGCCATAATTGGATTTTTCAAATCATCCCTTATCATTTCCGGAAACATAATTACCTTCAAAAGAATCAGTAACAGTAAAATGCCTGCCACGCCACCGCATGCATAGCGTGCCCCTTCTGAATAACTTTGTAATAGGTTTCCAAGAGCAGCCGTACCCAGCATAACACCACAAAGCGGTATCGGCACTTTCTTAATTATCTCTCTCATCTCGTCTTTCTCCCCGTTCTTCTGTGATTTATGCACCTTGGACATCCAGGTTAAGAAGGCCCAGTTCACGAATGATGATATCCGCAACTTTCCATGCACATAACCCTGTGAAATGAATACACTGCTCTTTATGCTCGCCTTTTCCCATATCAAATTCCTTTGTCAATATACGGCAACAGACAGCGTTTTTTCCGTTTTCCTTTTTAAACCAGTCATGCAGTTCATTCGTAAGCTTCATGCATCTTTGAACCTCTGGATCCCCAGGTCCCTTTTTTTCGGTTCTGCCGAAAAATAACCCCAGCGCAAGGATCCCTCCATTCAGTGCTCCACACATACATCCGGAACGTCCTGCGCCTACCGCCATACCTGAGGCCATCGCAATTACCTGCTCCGGAACATCCAGTTCAAAATTATCCCGGATTGCCGCCACAAGTGCCTCGCAGCAAAAATACCCCTCTCTGAAGTTTTTTTCTGCATCTGCCTGTACTTTTTTCGGGCTTATTTCCTGTTTAATGTTCATTTTCTCCTCCTGAGTAATCTTTATGATACTACGGATTGCTCTGCGCTTAATGCTCGCACAATCCTAAATCATTATATCAAGTGCTAAATCTCATCGCAAGCATTATTCTCAGGAAAATATAGCGAATTCTGCCAGTGTTAAAATAATACTTGACATGTTTAGTATATATATGTATAATTTTATTAAAGGTGTTAGTCTTAGCTAACCATTAATTAAATCATATATAATAAGGAGGTATCTCTATGTATACACAATATAAATTGCCCTATTCCTATGATGCACTGGATCCGCATATCGATGCGCTGACGATGGAAACCCATTACTCCAAACACCATGCCACCTACACCAAAAATCTGAACGACGCTGTGGCAAAGGCGGGTGTGGATAAAAATATTGAAGCTTTACTATCCTCACTGTGGGATATTAAGGACAATTCATTACGTCAGACCCTCCGGAACAATGGAGGCGGATTCTATAACCACAATCTTTATTTCTCCACCATCAGCCCGAATGGCGGCGGAGAGCCTGCAGGTGCCTTTGCAAACCTGATAAATGATGAGTTTGGAAGTTTTTCAACTTTCCAGGAAAAGCTAAGCGGGCTGGCTGTCGGCCAGTTTGGTTCCGGATGGGCCTGGCTGTCGGCCAACTCGGATGGGAGACTCAGACTCTCCTCCAGTCCCAACCAGGATAATCCTCTGATGGAGGATTGGGGATATGTTCCGATTCTGGGAATTGATGTCTGGGAACATGCTTATTATCTGAAATATAAAAATGTCCGTGCCGACTATGTGAAGGCATTTTATAATGTCATCGACTGGAAGGCTGTAGCGGATAATTATGAACGTGTAAAGGATAGTAATCTGGCTTAAGATTCAGAAAGGAAGAGGGGTCCGCAGAACTTCAGACTGCGGGCCCCTCTCTTTGCC
>CAMKHH010000225.1 GCA_946412445.1 uncultured Eubacterium sp. | reverse complement strand
GAAATCCGGGGCAGGCCAGGAACCTTCCATGAGGCCCATATTTAATCACCATATTCCGTCCACATACCTCGCAGATTTCATCGGTAACCTCATCGGCAATCTCTACCTGTTCCAGTTCTTCTTCCGCACGCTCCACAGATTCCTTCAGATCCGGCCAGAAATTTCTCACAACCGTCTTCCACTGCACGCTTCCATCACCTACCTTATCCAGAAGTGCCTCCATGTTAGCTGTAAAATTCACATCTACTATGGTCGGAAAAGCCTGCTTCATCATCTTATTAACCACTTCACCCAGTTCTGTCATGTACAGATTCTTGTTTTCTTTCGCCACATACCGGCGTGCAAGTATCGTGGTAATTGTCGGAGCATAAGTACTTGGCCGCCCAATTCCCAGTTCTTCCAGAGTCTTAACCAGCGATGCCTCCGTATAATGTGCAGGGGGCTGTGTAAAGTGCTGCTCCGGCTGAAGCTGCTCCAGTTTCAGCTGCGTGTCCTTATCCAACGCGCGTACTAAAGTACTACTCTCTTTCTTCTCGTCATCTTCCTGTGTATAGACAGACATAAAGCCATCAAACTTCACCCTGGATGCCGATACAGTAAACAGATAGTCATTTCCCCTGATTTTTACAGATGTTGTTTCATATGTTGCAGCCTGCATCCGGCTGGCAGTAAACCGCTTCCAGATCAGCTGATACAGACGGAATTGATCTCTGGAAAGGGAGTCTTTCATCGCCGCCGGCGTTCTTGTGATATCTGAGGGGCGGATTGCCTCATGCGCATCCTGGGCTTTCTTATTCTTATTTTCTGTACTCTCCGCTTTTGCCGTGTATTCTTCTCCGTATTCAGCGGCGATATATTCCCGGGCCGCTGTGCTGGCCTCCGCTGAAATACGTGTGGAATCCGTACGCAGATAGGTAATAAGGCCCACCGTACCATTTCCCTTAATGTCCACGCCTTCATATAATTGTTGGGCGAGACGCATGGTTTTGGATGTAGCGAAGTTCAATACCTTAGCAGCCTCCTGCTGCAAGGTGCTTGTGGTAAAAGGAAGCGGTGCCTTTTTGGTGCGCTCACCCTTCTTCACTTCTGTGACTTCAAACTGCGCACCTTTTAATTCATCCAGAATCCGGTTCATCTCTTCCTTTGAATTAATATTGATTTTTTTATCTTTTCCGTAAAAATGAGCGACTAACGGTTTCTTCTCACCCGGCATCTGAAACGATGCATCCAGGGACCAGTACTCCTGCGGAATAAACGCATTGATTTCCTCTTCCCTGTCACCTATAATACGAAGTGCAACGGATTGAACACGTCCCGCGCTTAATCCTCGTTTGATTTTTTTCCAGAGCAGCGGACTGATCTCATATCCAACCATGCGATCCAGACACCTGCGCGCCTGCTGCTCATCCACAAGATTCATATCAATTTCTCTGGCTTCCTTAAGAGATGCCTTTACAGCGGTTTTTGTTATCTCATTAAAAGTTATACGCTGCATCTTCTTATCCTCCAGCTTTAACGCCTTGGACAGATGCCATGAAATTGCCTCTCCTTCGCGGTCAGGGTCAGTTGCGAGATAAATTTTGTCTGCCTTCTTCACAGATTTACGCAAACCTGCCAATAGCTCTCCTTTACCACGAATTGTTATATATTTTGGCTCAAAGTCATGATCTATGTCAATACCCAGCTGACTCTTTGGTAGATCCCGAACATGTCCATTTGATGCTGCTACTTCATAATTGGCCCCGAGGAATTTTTTCACCGTCTTCACTTTCGCTGGTGATTCCACGATAACAAGATACTTTGCCACCCTATTGCCTCCTAACACTAAATTGAAGTTACGGCACAGCCGTTAGCCGATTATATTGTTCTGGGCTGAACCGTAACAAATTGAGACCACTATACACCAAATTATTTTTTCTTGCAAGTTCTTTTTCCTGACCCGGAGCGCCAAAATCTAAAAATCATACGCTGTTTTCTTAGTATTGTCCAAATTTCCGCCAATAATTTCTGTATGATTCTTCCACAAAACCTTTTGCCTGTAAAGTCAGCAAAATCTTTGATAAAACAGGCATTGAGTACTCTGTTATATCTGTAAGTTCACCCAGGCTCTTTGGTAAAATATCCAGTTGTTGATAAACACATTGCTCCTCTTTCGAAAAATTTTTGATTTGGTTTCTGATTTTATAATTTGGTGTACTTGTAATTCCCAATTCTTCCAAAATACATTCCGGCTGATATGCTAATCCCGCTCCCTGGTAAAGCAGATAATTACACCCTCTGCTCAAAGCATCACCAACCCTTCCTGGTATGGCAAATACAAGTTTTCCTTGTTCCAGCGCATAGTCAGCGGTAATCAATGAGCCACTGCGTTCTCTGGCTTCCACTACCAGAACCGCATCTGCCAATCCGCTTATAATACGATTTCTGACAGGAAAATGCCAGGCCTCCGGTGCAGAGCCGGGCGGGAATTCTGACAGAACTCCACCCTCCCGGGCAAGCATCTTCCTATAGAGCGGATAGTTCTCTTTTGGGTAGCAGATGTCCACGCCACATCCAAGTACCGCAAACGTCTTTCCCCCTCCGGCTAACGCTCCTGCATGTGCGCCTGCATCTATTCCATGGGCAAGCCCACTAATAATCTGAACCCCATATTCGGCCAGAATTCTTGCATATTCAAATGCTAATTGTCTCCCATAAGAGGAGCATGCTCTGGCACCCGCAATTGCAACCACGGGCCCGTCTTCTGCCGGGAGTTTTCCTTTTACATAAATTCCTTTCGGCATTCTGGGCAGTGATTTCAGACGGCCTGGATATTTGCTCTCTTCCCTTCCATAATATTCATACCTTTCCTCTCTCATACCTTTAATCCTTTCTAGTTCCTTCTATCCAGGTTATCCAGACTTCTATAGCAGATTGCCTCGCTGATGTGCTCTGTTCTGATCACAGCACTCTCATCCAGATCTGCAATGGTTCTCGCCACCTTTATAATTTTATGGTAACCTCTGGCAGTGATCCCATAGACTTCAAATGCCTGCTTTAATAACCTTTTTCCTTCAGCAGTTATGGGACAGAATCTCTCGATATCCTGTGGATTTAATCCACTGTTATAGTGAATTCCATCCTTCTTGTTGCGTGGCTGTTCCTGATACCGGTTTTGCTGTATCTGCAGAGTTCTGCACACAATTTTTCTTAGCTCTCCTGAAGATTTACCCTTTCTTCCGGTTTCTGTCAATGCCTCATAACCAAGCGCAGGCACCTCTACACATAAGTCCATCCGATCCAGAAGAGGAAGGCTGATTTTATTTGTATACCTTATAATTTCCTGCATTGTGCAGATGCAGCGGTTCATATCGGGATAGAATCCGCAAGGACAGGAATTCATGGCTCCTACCAGCATAAAATTGGCAGGAAACAAAAATCTTCCACCTGTCCTCGATATTATGATCTGATGTTCCTCCAACGGTTGGCGGAGAATCTCTATTGTCTTTCTGGGAACCTCAGCCAATTCGTCCAGAAACAGTACCCCATGGTGAGCCAATGTTATTTCACCGGGGATTGGAATCCTGCCTCCTCCAGCCAGGGCTTGTGGTGATATGGTATGGTGTGGCTGACGAAAAGGTCTTTTTTTCAGCACCGGCGCCTCCCCCGGCAGCATACCTGCCACACTATATATCTTGGTTAACTCCAGACTTTCTTCTCTTGTAAGTTCCGGCATGATCGTCGGCAAGCGCTTTGCCAGCATAGACTTTCCACTTCCCGGACCTCCACGG
>CAMKHH010000224.1 GCA_946412445.1 uncultured Eubacterium sp. | reverse complement strand
CTCATATATCATGCAGATATTAACCTGAAGGATACTAAATCTCCCCTGGATTTTAATCGGAAGCTTTAAGCCCTAAGAGATGCTCCCGGATTTTCCGCTCATATCCCATATCTGTGGGTCGATAGAATACCGTATTTTCGATTTCATCCGGCAGATACTGCTGCTTTACATAGTGGTTGGGATAATCATGGGCATACTTATAGCCTACTCCATGCCCCATCTTCGCAGAGCCTTTATAATGTGCATCCTGAAGATGGACCGGAATCGTAGTTTTGTGATTTTTTACCGAATCCATTGCCTCGAAGACCGCATTACAGGCGGCATTACTCTTAGGTGCGCTTGCCACATAAGTCACAGCCTGAGACAATATGATTGCCGCCTCCGGCATCCCAATCCGTTCAGCCGCAAGTGCAGCAGAAACAGCCACCTGCAAGGCTTCCGGGTCGGCATTTCCCACATCTTCGGATGCGCAGATCATAATCCTTCTGGCAATAAATTTAATATCCTCCCCGGCATAAAGCATCCGGGCCAGATAATATACGGCTGCATCGGGATCCGATCCGCGCATACTTTTGATAAACGCCGAAATTGTATCGTAATGCTGGTCGCCGCTTTTATCATAACGCACCACCCGCTTCTGAATACATTCTGATGCAGTATCAAGATCAATATGTACCTTACCATCCGCACCGGGATTTGTGGTCAGCACACCCAGTTCAATCGCATTTAATGCGGCTCTTGCATCGCCTCCCGAAATATCTGCCAGAAAATCCTCTGCATCCTCTTCCAATACCACATCAAAGCTGCCCAGCCCTTTATTTTTATCCGTTACCGCACGTTCCAGAAGCTTTTTAATATCTTCTTTTTCCAACGGCTTCAACTCGAATATGATTGACCGGGAAATCAATGCACTATTTACCTCAAAGTATGGATTTTCTGTAGTTGCCCCAATCAGAATGATTGTTCCATCCTCCACAAAAGGCAGAAGATAATCCTGCTGTCCCTTATTAAATCTATGTATTTCGTCCACAAACAGGATGGTTTTCTCCCCATACATTCCAAGGCTTTCCTTCGCCTCCCGGATTACCTCTTCCATATCTTTTTTTCCCGCTGTCGTGGCATTAAGCTGTGTGAATTTTGCGCTGGTCGTATTGGCAATCACTTTCGCAAGTGTTGTCTTTCCTGTTCCGGGCGGACCATAAAAGATAATAGAACTGAGCTTATCTGCCTTGATTGCACGGTACAGCAGCTTATCCTTACCTATGATATGTTCCTGCCCTACGACCTCCTCCAGCGTTACGGGACGCATCCTGGATGCCAGAGGGGATTCGCTTTCCTTTTTCTTTTCCGACATATAGTCAAATAAATCCATAGTATCTCTCCACTTCTTGAGTCTTCTTACAGTAAGCATCTATTCCACGATCATCTCATCTACAGTGACAAATTCATACCCCTGCTCCTTCAGACGATCCACAATCTGCAGTGCTGATTCCACGGATGTCTGAAAGCAGTCATGCATCAGAATAATATCTCCGTCATCCACCTGTTTCATGACCTCATTGACGATAACAGGCGTATTCTGTGTATACCAATCTCTGGAATCCAATGTCCACAGTACGGGAATCATCGTCACATTATAGTCTAATCCTTTTTTCCACTCTCCAAAGGGCGGGCGTATAAATGCAGTGTAGATTCCTGTAATTTTAAATATTGCATTACTTGTAGACACAACCTCCTGCTTTGCCTGTTCATCTGACAGCTTTGTAAGCTGCACATGATGAAAGGTATGATTTCCAATTAAATGCCCATCCTCCTGCATCTGCCTGATGATTCCCTCTCTGCCCTCAATACATTGCCCCTGTAGGAAGAATGTGGCCTTCACCCCGCGCTCCCTTAATCCATCCAACAAACTCGTGGTATACTCACTGGGGCCGTCATCAAAGGTCAGTGCCACCCGCGGATCTTCTCTAGCCGTAGTCCCGGTAGTCTCCTGCGTAAATCTCTTGCTTCTCGCATCAGCAATCAGCAATGCAGCTAAAACCAGACATTCAATTAAAAAAAACAGACGAAAACGACGCCACATAAAAATTCTCTTTTTTATTAATCTATTATGACTTGTTTATTTTTATCACATAAGTAAGACCCGAACTTTGTGCCGTCCCTTTATTTACGTATACCATCTCACCTAAATTCTGTAAAACCCCATCATTGAGCATCGGAAACTTTTCACGTTCATACTTGCCCACATAGATATAACTCACATCGTACTTATCCAGCAGATTTTCCACCTGTGCTGTATCCTGTGACGTATAGATGGTTTCTATATCAGCCGCACGTTTGTTCAGTTCCTCCGGATTCCCTCTCCACAGCCATTCATGGACATACCACCCCAGAACGGTAGGAAGGCCTGTCATGGCAGATATCCTGCAGTAATCACTGTAGCTGTCCCCATTCGCCTCCAGTACCACAGGATTCCCTTCCACATGTTCATTTAACCAACGGATGGCGGGCGCATCTTCAACGAAGGCGACCTCCAGATATCGGGTTGCATCCTGGCACCGGTATTCACCGGAATCCCATACGGTCCCAAACCAGGAATAGACTGCATTTCCAAAATATCCAAACGTGAACAGTAAAGTAATCAGTCCCAGGCTCCCCAATAGCTTTGGTATCTTTCTGCCATGCCATGTCAGAAGCCGTAAGATGATGTAGCTCATAGTCAGTCCAAACAGAATAAATGCCTGGTAAGTCAATTTAAACATCGTATTCGAGCGGGCATATCCATCCTCATAGATATCACGTACATAGACCACTTCCGGAATCAAAACCAGCCCAAGCGCACACATGCCCATGATAACGGCAAATATATCCGAGCTGTCCGCTTTTCTGATAAGCTTTCCCAGCCCTTTATACTTCATCAAAAGCCCGAAAACAAAAATCACCAGAAGCGTTGTGGGAAGTCCCCAGAGAACCAGCCACTGATGGATCATTGTATGATTTTGGGCAATTCCAATGCCTGAAATCATCGTTTCAAATGTCTGTGTAAACGGCAGTGAAGTAACCATCCCTATCAGGAAAACTTCGCACGATTGAATCAAAATCGACAGCAGTGCCGGCTTCCATCTGAATTGAAAGTGATATAAATTCGTATAAATACAGCATATTACAATCACGGTGAGATAAATCACAAAATCCCAGTAATTTGTAAACTGAAAGATACCGATAAAAAATCCACCGATGATAACATGTGGAGCCAGTATGCACCGCCTCCAATTCAATCTGACCTCATCTTCCGCTTCCTTTCGCACCTTCAAAATCCAGGAAAGCATCAGCCCCACTACCACGATAATGAACATGGTATTGACTACATGCGCATGCAAGTCTCCCAGAACAAAGGAGTAGCTCGGAAACTCATGGATACACTTATCATTCGTTTCAGGATTATAACCGATGTATCGGGTGGAATTAGGAAACCAGTAATCCAGTCCTTTTTTCCAGCCCAGGACTTTCCCTATCACACCATAAACCAGATAATGGAGGTTTCCTGCAAAAACCACCGCACCGCCTGCCAGAAGACCTCCCAATGCAGCTACTAACTTTTTTGCCTTAGAATCCTTTATGGAATCTATTCCTCTTACAAGCTGATAAACGATGGAAAACGACATCCCTGCCAATAAACCCGCCACCAGTGTGCGCGTCAGATTGTAGGTATCCGATACATCACTGAAGCTGAGCTTTGTTAAAAAGACCGCATAGTACTGCCCGCCATAATAA
>CAMKHH010000223.1 GCA_946412445.1 uncultured Eubacterium sp. | reverse complement strand
AAGATAAATAATGGTGCGATGAACAAATATCCCTGAATATCTTCTCTTCTCTTTCTTTTTTTTATGCTTGTCGATTTCATAATTGCTTGCTCCTCCTTTTAAAGCAATTATAGCAACCTTATCACTTTCCATAAATAAACTTTGGTGTGCAGTTTTTAAATAAAATCCACTTATTTCTATCGATTACATTCATGAAACAAAAAAGATTAAAGAAAATCCACATCTGTAGTGGACTTTCTTTAATCTTTTCAAAAAAATGCATGACATTAAAAGAATTAATTTTCTTTCAAAAGCCTTTCGGTAAAGAATTCCCTGATCATATCCCATACTTCCTTCTGGAAAAACTGAATGTCCGCATGGTCTGCCTCCTCAATCCCCACCAGTCTGACGTCCACTCCTTTTTTATCAAGTTCTTCATACAGTACTTCGCTCTGGGAAAACGGCACTGTTCGGTCACAAAGTCCATGCAGAAGCAAGAATGGTGGTGCCTGCTCCGTCACATAGCTTACCGGGCATGCCTTCATGGCATCTTCCATATGATCCGCTACATTCTTTCCGAGCAGCAGGGATTCCGGTGATGCCGCCTGTGCTGCTCTGTCAGAAGGCGGAAATTTACTCATATCCGCAGGGACATACCATGGGCAGGCTGCCTGTACCGCACTGGAATACTCAGTATACCATCCCTGGTCAAATTCTTTCAGAGCCCCGGTCAATGCAGCCATTGCTGCCAGGTGGCCTCCGGCGGACTCTCCCATGATACCAAATTGATTTACATCAATGCAGTAGCGATCCGCATGTGCCCTGAGATACCGGATACCCGACTTGATATCCATAAGCTGTCCCGGGAAAACCATCTCGTTGCTGGTACGATACTGAACACTTGCAACCACAAAGCCACTTCTGGCCAATTCGGATAAGTATGCCAGATGGGCACTTCTGCTCAACTGAAGCCATGCACCACCACAGATCCATACGATGCAAGGGCTCTTCTTTTTTCCCTGCTTTGGATAAATGATATCCATCTTCAGATCTTTTGTAGTATTTCCAAACCAATCCGGCACCTGTGCAAATGTTACATTGGTGTCCACCACATACTGGGGTTCCTTTACTGCAACATGAATCGTTTCTCTCATATCCATAACCTCCCATTTCCATAGTTTCTACATCTTTCAGCTATACCCTTATTTTAATCGCTTGTCCTCATAGTTGCAATGTCTATTTTTTGTTTGTTTGCAGTTGTGAACTGCGTGCAGTATGATATACTATAATGAAAGCTTTTGATAAAGGAGGTGCTTATGAACTACCAGGAGATAAATTCAAAAGTAATTGACCGTTGGGTCAAAGAAGGCTGGGAATGGGGAAAACCGATTTCCCACGATATTTATGAGGATGCGAAAAAAGGTATCTGGGATGTTCTGCTGACGCCGACCAGGTATGTACCTCATGAGTGGTTTGGAGAACTTCAAGGGAAGAAAGTCCTTGGACTCGCCAGTGGAGGCGGACAGCAGATACCAATATTTACAGCTCTCGGAGCGGAATGCACCGTTCTGGATTATTCTGAAAAGCAGTTGGAGAGTGAGCGGCTGGTGGCAGGCAGGGAAGGATATTCTGTTCATATCATCAAGGCAGATATGACAAAAAGACTGCCATTTTCTGATGCCGAATTCGACCTGATTTTTCATCCGGTGTCAAACTGCTATGTTGAAGAAGTACAATCGATTTTTAAGGAATGTTATCGGGTATTAAAGTCTGGTGGGATTTTTCTGGCCGGGCTTGATAATGGGATAAATTATATCTTTGATGATGATGAGAGAATTCTTGTCAATACATTGCCGTTTAATCCTCTGAAAGATGAAAACCAGATGAATCAGCTTAATGAGTCAGATTGCGGTGTACAGTTTTCTCACACCCTGGAGGAACAGATTGGCGGACAGCTAGAGGCTGGTTTTATTCTCACAGACCTATATGAGGATACCAATGGTACCGGAAATCTGCATGACCATAACATACCAACCTTTTTTTCAACAAGAGCAATAAAACTATAAAAAATATAAAGGAGCGACAAATTATGGAAAGAGTATGTCAGTTTTTAAAAGAAGCACAGACCTATTATCTGGCAACAATGGATGGTGATCAGCCGAGAGTAAGACCCTTTGGTACCGCTCATATCTTTGAGGATAAACTATACATCCAGACAGGAAAGATTAAAGAAGTTTCAAAGCAAATCTTATCTAATCCGAAGGTGGAAATCTGCGCATTTAAGAATGGAGAATGGCTCCGTGTAGCAGGAACATTGGCAGAGGATGACAGGCTTGCAGCAAGGCAGTCTATGCTGGATGCATATCCATCCCTGCAGAATATGTACTCCGCAGATGATGGGAATACACAGGTGTTTTATTTTAAGAATGCTACTGCTACTTTCAGTTCATTTACCCATGAGCCGGAAGTCGTGAAGTTCTAGCGAAAGCAAGAAAGCGAAGAATATGTATCAAAGAGAAAGCAGGGTTACAAGATATGCCACGGGAAGAACACGTATACATTGCGATTGATTTGAAATCCTTTTATGCATCCGTGGAGTGCCGGGAACGCAAACTTGATCCTATAACTACCAATCTTGTGGTTGCGGATGCCAGCCGTACGGAGAAAACAATTTGCCTTGCAGTATCTCCCCCCTTAAAATCTTATGGGATTCCGGGAAGACCGAGATTATTTGAAGTAGTTCAAAAGATAAAAGAAGCAAATATCGAGAGAAAAAGAAATGCCCCGGGACAGGCATTTACCGGTTCTTCCTGTATTGATCCAGAACTGAAAGCATCTCCGGAACTATCGATTGCGTACATTACTGCACCTCCGAGGATGGCACTTTACATGGAATACAGTATGGAGATTTATGATATTTATCTGAAATATGTTGCCCCGGAGGATATTCATGTTTACTCTATCGACGAGGTATTCATGGATGTTACCCATTATCTGAACACATACCACATGACTGCCCATGAGTTGGCTGTGAAAATTATAAGGGATGTGTTAGATACCGTTGGAATTACGTCAACAGCCGGAATTGGAACGAACCTGTATCTTTGTAAAGTTGCTCTGGATATTGTGTCAAAACATGTTACGCCAGATAAGGACGGTGTACACATTGCCGAGCTGGATGAGATGTCATACCGCCGTTTACTGTGGACCCACAGACCGCTTACAGATTTCTGGAGAGTGGGCAGAGGGTATGCAAAGAAGCTGGAAAGCAATGGCATGTTTACTATGGGTGATGTGGCACGGTGCTCGATTGGCAAATCCACGGATTATTATAATGAAGATCTGCTGTACCGGCTGTTTGGCGTAAACGCTGAGCTGCTGATTGACCATGCATGGGGCTGGGAGCCTTGTACCATAGCAGATATCAAATCATATAAACCGGATACGAACAGCGTGGGGGCCGGTCAGGTCCTGCAGTATCCTTATGATTTTGAAAAGACAAAACTGATTGTACGGGAAATGACAGATCTTCTTGTGCTTGATCTGGTAGATAAAAAACTGGTAACAGACCAGATGGTTCTGACTATCGGGTATGATATCGAAAATCTGACAAATCCTCAGATAAGCAAAGCCTATAAGGGAGAGGTTACTATTGACCGATATGGGCGCAGGATACCGAAGCACGCGCACGGTACTGCAAACCTTGAAAGGCAGACATCCTCTACCATGCTGATTATGGAAGCTGTTATGGAATTATATGACAGAATTGCAGATAAAAACCTGCTGGTCAGAAGGATTAACATCACAGC
>CAMKHH010000222.1 GCA_946412445.1 uncultured Eubacterium sp. | reverse complement strand
AATAATCTCCTGAAGGATAGTCTTGCTATCATAAAAGAGCTGTTTATGCTCCACATCATCCAGCACATGAGCCAAAATAAACTCTTTTGCATTAGCAAAACCACCGTCCAGAAAAATTGCACCAATTACAGCTTCAAACGCATCCGATGTTATCGAATCCCTTCCTCTTCCTCCGGTGGCTTCTTCCCCTTTTCCCAGCAGCAGATAATTTCCCAGGTTCAATTCCCTCGCATCATAAGCCAAGGTTGGCTCACAGACCAGGCTGGCTCTCATCTTCGTCAGTTCTCCTTCCGGCTTTTTTGAATACTGCGCATACAGAAACTCCGAAGAAACCGCTTCTAAAACAGCATCCCCTAAAAACTCCAGCCGTTCATTGCACTCCAGCCTGCTCATCTTATTTTCATTCGTATAAGAGCTGTGTCTCATGGCCATTATCAAAAGGTCAAAGTTCTCAAACTGATAGCCAATTCTTTGCTCCAGCTCCCTTATTTTATCAAAATTTTTCATATACCCTCTCTTCCTCCGCCTTAACTTCAAAAAAAGAAATGGCATAGCAACGATCAAGTATCCGCATACAGACGCTGCCATGCCATTTCTATCTATGAAACAGCAATTTCAGCCAATTGCTTTTTTGATCTGTTCAACCGCATCTCCAACAGATACGATTTGCTCCGCATCCTCGTTGGATATCTCAATATCGAATTCTTCTTCAATACCCATGATAATTTGAAAGATATCCAGTGAATCCGCTCCCAAATCATCCACAAATGTAGTGTCCATCGTTATCTCAGCAGTATCCACATTTAAAACATCCGCTATAATACTAACCAACTTTGTAAATTCCATTTTTAATCTTCCTCCCCCGAAACATTATCATCAGAAATATGTTCCTTAATCTTCTCACTGATATTCTCATTCTTAAAGCCTATACACTGTAAAATAGAATTCTTAAACTCCAGTGCTTTTGAACTGCCATGAGTTTTAACCACTAATCCCTTAAGTCCAAGCAATGGCGCTCCGCCATACTGACTGGAATCAAAGGATTTCAGCGTGGTTTTAAGTGCCGGTTTTACCAAAAGTGCTCCAATCTTGCTGCGCAGATTTACCATCATACCGGATTTCACTTTATGAATCAATGTAGAACCCACTCCCTCATAGAGCTTTAATATCACATTTCCTACAAATGCTTCGCAGACAATAACATCTGCTGCTCCTTTTGGGATATCCCTGGCTTCTATGCTCCCTGTAAAATTAATATTCCTGTTTGCTTTTAACAGAGGGAATGTTTCTTTTACCAGTGCATTGCCCTTCTCCTCCTCTGCGCCTATATTTACAATTGCAACTTTAGGATTTTTTATTCCAACCACATGTTCCATGTAAATAGAACCCATAGTAGCGAACTGAACCAGATGAGAAGGACGCGCATCCACATTTGCCCCACAGTCAATCAAAAGCGATGCCCCCTTCTCTGTGGGAATAAGCGGAGCAAGCGGAGGGCGTTCCACTCCTTTTAATCTTCCTACAATCACCTGTCCGCCTACCAGGATTGCTCCTGTACTCCCGGAGGATACGATTGCATCCGCCTCTCCATGGCGAATCATATTCATAGCCACCACAATAGAGGAATCTTTCTTGCTGCGGATTGCTTTTACGGGAGGTTCTCCTGTCTCAATTACTTCCGAAGCAGGTACTACCTGGATTCTGCCCGCCGGATAGGTATATCCGGACAGCTCTGCCTTCACTACGTCTTCTTTTCCAACCAGATATACAAATATTCCATCGTTTTCATTCACTGCATCCACAGCGCCTTTTACAGGCTCTGCCGGAGCAAAGTCCCCGCCCATGGCATCCACTGCAACCTTTACAAGTTCACCCATTGTCTTCATTCCCTGCTTTCAACTCTATTTGTAATACTTCCGTCATTGTGCGGGCTGCTCTGCCTGCCCCTCAGCCTGTGCCGCTGCTTCGGCTTCCACTGCCTGCTTTTTGGCTTCTGATTTTCCTTCGGAATCTATGGCAAACCCTTCAATTTCCACATCCTTCGCCATGGTTCCATCCGGATTGAGAAAATACCAGGAGCCATCCCCATCCTGAAACCAACCGGTCCTCATATATCCATTTTCATCAAAATTATAGTGGCCTCCGTCAATATCCTTCCATGTGCCGGTGACAAAAGAACCGTCAAAAATCTGATATTTCTTCAATCCGTTCTCTTCCACCCAATTGCCTTCGGGAACAATCTGTACCTCTATGGTGGAACTTGTAGACTTTGTAACACTGCCATCCTTATTATTCGTGGCTACTGCGTAGTAGTATCTCGTACCTTCTTCTGCCGTATCAGGAACAAACGTATTCTGCGTCTGACCTTCAATCTTATCTCCGCCTCCATTTGCATTGACATTGTTTGTATACCATTGATACGTTACTGTGCCGCCATCATTTACTACAGCCTCCACAGTCAGCGGAGCAGCCTGGCTTCCCACCGAAAACTGAACACTTCCCTCCAGATTAACAGTAAAGGAGGGTTTTTCCATGGTTGGATCCACCGTATTCACACTCTTTTGCGCAGATTGGGACGTCTTGTCCGTTTCTACTGTTTTCTCTGTATGCCCCAGAATCTTATCCGCTATTCCGGAAAGCGAACAGCCCGAAAGCAACATACTTCCACTTAAGCATAAAGCCGCTATTGTACTTATCCTCTTTACTTTCATCTAACTTTAACCCCTTTGTATAAATGTTTCAGAAACACATCCACTTTATTTTTGGACACATTATAGCACAGCACTGAATGCTTCGTCAATTGGCTGCCCTATGAGCCTGCACCATAAATGCCGGTATAAGGTCCTGCTTCAAAGGGTTTCAGCCCGTTCCTGAACATTCTTCCGAAAATTGATAACTTCATGATCGTACGTAGATGTCATGTATTTCGACTGGATCATAAAATCAGCTGTTGCCTTATTTATCGCCATCGGAATATCATAAACCTGGCTGATACGCATCAGCGCTTTTACATCCGGGTCATGAGGCTGCGCAGTCAGCGGATCGGAAAAGAAGACGACAAAATCAATCCTGCCTTCTACAATCTTAGCCCCTATTTGCTGATCACCGCCAAGCGGACCACTGTTGTAGGCTTTGACCGTCAGACCTGTCTGGTCTGAAATCATCCTTGCAGTCGTTCCTGTGCCGCAGAGATTGTGATGCTTTAGAATCTCTTTGTTTTCCTTGCACCATTCAATCAGTTTGGCCTTCTCATTATCATGCGCAATCAATGCGATATTCTTCTTCTCATCTATTGTAAATGTAATATAATCCGGATTCATATTTTCCCTTTCTGTAAACGAGACGAAACTCGTGTAGTGTAAGTGAAAGGGCTCTCCGTTGACCGGAAAGCCCTTCAATACTCGCATTAGTCCACAGCGATGATTTCTTTTTTATTATATGTTCCACAAGCCTTGCAGACTCTGTGCGGCATCATAAGTTCTCCGCATTTACTGCACTTTACAAGGTTCGGAGCGGACATTTTCCAGTTTGCTCTTCTCTTGTCTCTTCTGGCTTTGGACGATTTATTCTTTGGACAGATGGACATAATTACACCTCCTTAAATTTGCTGAATATATCCTGTATTGCAGCCATTCGCGGGTCTAACGCCTCTCTGTCACAGCCACAATCACCATGGTTGAGATTAGCGCCACATCGGCTGCAGATTCCTTTACAGTCTTCTTTACACAGCACCCGAATCGGCCAATTGACTAAAAGTTCGTTCTGTACCAGTTTATCCACATTCAGTTGATT
>CAMKHH010000221.1 GCA_946412445.1 uncultured Eubacterium sp. | reverse complement strand
ACCAGATGCTGCGGGTTTTGATATTTGTACAGAAATCAGAGAAGAGTCGGAGGTTCCGATTATCTTCCTGACCGGAAGAACGGATCCTATGGATGAGCTTACGGGGATGCTGAAGGGTGGAGATGATTATATTACGAAGCCGTATCAGCCCCCTATACTTCTGGCAAGAATTGCCGCGGTTTTAAAGAGAACTTCAAATACGAAAGAATCTACAATACTGACCTGCCATGGTGTACGGCTGGATCTCGTACATACCTGCTTGGATTATGATGGAAAATCTGTGGATTTATCTAAAAATGAGCTGAAAATTTTACATTATCTCTTTCAGCATACGGGCGAGATAGTACCGCGCCTGGATTTGATTGAATATTTATGGGAAAATCAGGTATTTATTGATGACAATACCTTAAGTGTAAATGTAACTCGGATAAGAGAAAAATTAAAAGGTATAGGAGTGAGCCAATTAATTGAAACAAAGCGTGGGATGGGGTACAGAGTATGAGGTTACTTGATTTCTTAAAGGATAAACTCCTGCTTATACTTTTACATATCCTATGTATGTGCACACTGGGAGCCTTTTTGTCTGCAACAGGCTACCTCTTTTCCAATTCTATACTGATTGGCATAGCCTGGGTGTTTATCCTGGCGGTGTGGCTGCTCGTAACATATATCCAAAGATATCGTTATTTTCGGCAGATTGAGCAGATTCTGGACAAATTGGATCAGCGATATCTTCTGGGGGAAATGTTGCCTGATTCCTATCGTCTGGAGGATAGGCTGTACAGGGAGCTGATTCTGAAGTCTAATAAATCAGTTATAGAAAAGATACATCAGATTGAAAAAGAAAAAGATGACTATAGAGAATATATTGAGGGCTGGGTTCATGAGATAAAGACTCCGATTACGAGTATTGCACTGATGTGTGAAAACCGTAAAAAGAGCAAGGTAGAGGAGTTTCCTGCCATATGGCTGGAGAATCAGAAAATTGAAAACTACGTCGATATGGCACTTTACTACGCCCGTTCTGATGAGGTATATAAGGATTATCTGATAGCCGAGACAAATCTGCAGGAAGTCGTGTATGAAGTATTGGCAAAGAACCGGGAATATCTGATTCAGAATCAGGTACAGGCTGAAGTGAACTGTCCGGATCTTGTATATACGGATAAGAAATGGATTGCATTCGTATTAAATCAGATGCTTCTAAACAGCGTCAAGTACAAGAGAAGAAATCCGATGCTTAAAATCTATACAAGAAAGCAGGAGCAGGGGGTTTTGCTTATTTTGGAGGATAATGGTACAGGCATCGGGGCAAGTGATCTGCCGCGTATTTTTGAAAAAGGATTTACAGGAAGTAATGGGCGCAATCACGAAAGAGCTACCGGTATGGGGTTGTATCTATGCAGGAAGCTGTGTCAAAAGCTTGGAATCGGGGTTGGGGCAGAATCTGTAATTGGAGAGGGAGCCCGGATGATGCTGGAGTTTCCAATCAGTACGTATCTTTCAAAAGTGTAAGATTCATGTAAGTCTTCCAGATACGAAAGCCTTCTTATACATGGTAAAATAAGGCTATCATTATAAGAGGAGTAATTGAGCATGAATGGATATATTCAGGTATGTGACATCGAAAAGTATTATGGCAATGAATCCAATATAACCAAAGCTGTGGACAGGGTAAGCTTTCAGGTTGAGGAGGGAGAATTCATAGGTGTTATGGGGGCTTCTGGTTCGGGAAAGACTACCCTTTTGAATATGCTTGCTACGATTGATCGGGTAACAGCGGGGCATATTTATTATGAGAACACAGATATTACGGAGTTATCGGAGGATAAATTGTCTGAATTCCGCAAGGATAATCTTGGTTTTGTGTTTCAGGAGTATAATCTTTTAGATACATTGACCATTGAAGAAAATATTATACTTGCACTTACTATACGAGGTGGCAGCAGAAGTACGATTCAAAAGCGAAGTAATCAAATGCTGCACTTGCTGGGGATTGAAGACATCAGAGACCAGTTCCCCTATCAGGTATCCGGAGGTCAAAAGCAGCGCTGCGCCTGTGCCAGAGCACTGGTAAATAATCCGAAATTGTTACTTGCCGATGAGCCTACGGGTGCACTGGATTCTAAATCAGCACAGATTTTGCTGGAGACATTTACGGAACTGAATCATACAATACGGGCGACAATACTCATGGTGACACATGACGCATTTTCTGCCAGCTATTGCAGCAGAATACTATTCTTAAAGGATGGGAAAATCTTCCATGAGCTTGTCAGAGGGAAAAAAGAACGGAAGATGTTTCTCCATGAGATTCTGGATGTGCTGTCATTGACAGGGGGGTGAGCTGTCCCATGTATAGGAAACTTGCTTTTCGAAATGTCAGACGTTCTGCAAAAGATTACCTGGTTTATATGTTGACCATGGCTGTTATAACTGCGCTTATGTATGCTTTTGGCAGTCTTTTTTTTGATAAAGAACTTAGCGGGATGTTTGAAGTGGGCATGCTGATGCAGGCGATGCTGGGATTGGCTACTTTTTTCATTGTTCTGATTGTTGCATGGCTGATTAACTATATGGTACGGTTTATGCTGGAAAAAAAGAGCAGCGAATTCGGAATTTATATGCTTTTGGGCATGAAGAAAAAAGCCATTGCAAGACTTTATATGCGGGAGAATATTTTGCTTGGAATTTTGGCCTTCATTCCCGGAGCAGCGGCCGGAATTTTTCTAAAACAGATTCTGATGGCGGTTCTCGGAAATATGGTACATATAGAATACAGGTTTTATCCCGTTCCGGATAAAGATACGTTTCTGATAACATTCATTTTTTATGCAGGTGGATATTTTTTGGCAATTTTTTGCTCAAAACGAAAGTTTAATAAGATGAACATTCATGATTTGATGAATGTAAAAAGGCAGAATGAGGAAATCAAAGAATCCCTGGAGGGAGTCAAACGTCTGTTATTTCCAGTATCCATGGCTGTTATTGCTGTAATCTGGAGTATTTTTCCGAGACTTTCCAGTACAGGAGCCGTCTGTATAACTCTGACAGCACTGGTACTGATAATTTATCTCTTTTATGTAGGGCTTTCTGCCTGGATCATATGTTATATCCGCAAGAAAAAGAATGGAATTTATCAAGGTCAAAACTTATTCCTTTTACGTCAGTTTTCTTCAAAAGTGCGGACCATGCAGTTTACCATGGGAACACTGACGGCACTTTTTACAATTGCATTGATGGGTAGTTCTGTGGCAATGATGTTCAGTGATTTTCAAAACCAGATACTGGACACGAAGTGGCCCTTTGATGTTCTGATTTACAGTTCTGACGACGAGGATGGGTTTCAGGATGATTTGGAAGTGTTGAGTGAGAATGCGAAAATTTCAGATTCGTACATTTACCGTATCTATACGGACCAAACGAACCAGACAAATATCTGGATGTATACGCATTTACAGGCATTTGGAAATAAATTTTTGGATGAGAGCGGACACCCTGATTTGAAAAAGATAGATAAGGAATTAAAAACCGGTGGGGTATACTGTACCTATGATACCTATATGGGGCTCTCGGACTATAATTATTTAAGGACAATGCTGGGTTATGATAAAATCACTTTGACAGACCGGCAATACGCAATCCATATAAAGGACCGATTGCGCGCGGAAGCAGAGAAAATGCCGGAGAGACTTAACATAACGGATGCAAAAGGAGATAAGGCGTTGGACTGTTCCGGTATTTATACAGAAGCATTTTCCCAGGATGGGCATAATGGCGGCGATTACATTCTGATAGTTCCCGAC
>CAMKHH010000220.1 GCA_946412445.1 uncultured Eubacterium sp. | reverse complement strand
ACATAATATACTATATTTTCAGAACTCTGTCAATAATTTTTTCATTTTTTTATTATTTTGCATCAATTTACGGTTTTAATATGGCACTTAGCACATATTGATTATTAGGAAAGTTTTTCTGTGAGATATCCTCCAGTTTAATCAAATCCACATCCAGCCATAGCTCCTCTGCCACTACCATCACATTCGCAAACATAATCCCAAAATTCACTTCGTCCCACTTCTTAAGCTGCTCTACGCTATGTCTCTTTGAAAAAATATGAATCCGATTATCATATACAACAAAACGCCAGGGCTGTCTGTTCATACTGGATGGAGACAGGCGGGCCGCTTCCAGAATCTGATTCATCCATTGCCTCGGGATTTCTTTAAATATACATAACTCCTCCAGACTCAGCCTCTTGGCTTCGGACTGTTTTCTGACATGTGACCCTTTACTTTTGCCAAACGCAACAATCCCCACCAGATTTTTTCCATCCTTGACGAGTTGTGTCTTCTTTACCCTATCGCTTCCTATAAAGCAGGTTCCTATCCCGATGCTGCACATATACAGCACCATCTGCTCCATCAGATATCCCATATTCATCAGGCTTCTTGGAGCCTCTTCCGAATAAAAAGCCAGGTAATAGGGTGCTTTCACACTAAAAAAGCTCAGAACCTTCTGTTGTCCTTTGCGGTTGTCCAGTATAGAAATATCTGTATCTATATTTCCAAAAAGGCTGGTCAATTCCGTATAATGTGCCCGGATTTTATCTAAAGTCTGAACATTCAGACCTTCCATATTGTAATTTCGTACTGACTTTCTTACAAAAATAGCCTCATATAAATTCATAGCATCACCCTTAACTGTTTCGTAACATTATTGTAACATAACTACTGGCTTTTTCAAGACATCTTCTAAAATAATTTTGTCTAAAGTTCCCATTGCATATATGAAAATTCACAGCAGTTTGATGGATTTCCGAACGTTTTTCTAACTCTCTCCATTCTTTGAATAGTATTCCCTGATTCCATCTCTTCAATCAATGATACCAGGGACAAAAGATCCTGCATATAAAAAACAAGACTCTCTCACGTTCTTTGATTCCTGACTTCTTCCATCTTATTTCCGACGTCGTCTTTGAACTGCTGCCATGCATCCTCATGTTCCACAAAATATTTGGGGCAAATCTTTCCCGTCACATCATAGTGGCGGATCACATCATCAGACTTTAAATCAAATTCCACACAGAGCCATCCGGTCAGTTGAACCAGTGTATTGTACGTACTCTCGTTAAATTTTCCGGTTTCATCCGGATGGCAGGTTTCTATCGATAATGTATCCACATTTCTGGAATTAGACGCATAGGCCTCCTCGCTGCTTGGGATGCATTGAATTACCTCACCATCAAGTCCAACGACAAAATGGCTGCTGGCAGATGTCCCTGAACCATCTTTCAGACTTTCGAAGTAGTCATGATTTGCCTGTGCACTCGTTCCGGCATTCCCTGTATAATGAATCACAATTCCTTTCACCTTTGACAATTTCAGTTGAGGGCGGGAATATGGGTTAGGCGTTAAAAGCTGTACATTGATAGCAGGAGCGCCTCTCCAGTCTACAGGAGACTCTGCCAATACCTGTTCATCTCCCCGGATTTCCTGCAAAGGATTTCTCCCCTTGATTACTCTCACGCCGATTCCGGCCAGGAAAATAACTCCAAGAAGCAGCAATACCCGATTCCGATAGACAACACGCCGGCGTTTCTTGTAGGATGCAGACAGACGCCTGTAAGGTTTTCTCTTCTGTGCCATATATACTCCCCTGTCATTTTTTCTTTACCCTCTATTGTATAATCATCTTGTGTACAAGATGTATCCAAAATGTAAAAAGTGCCATGCAATTATCCCAGCCTCCGCTACAAGCGCAGACATAGGTTTCTGCATGGCACTCCTTTATTCATCTACACTGTAATTCGGAGCCTCTTTTGTGATATGAATATCGTGAGGATGAGATTCTTTTAGGGAAGCAGCCGAGATTTTGACGAACTTGCCCGTCTCCTTCAAAGTCTCAATATCCCCGGCACCGCAATATCCCATACCGGAACGAAGTCCGCCAATCAACTGGAATACTGTATCTTCCACAAGGCCTTTATATGCCACACGCCCTTCCACACCTTCAGGAACCAGCTTCTTTGCATCTGACTGAAAATATCGATCCTTACTTCCGTTTTCCATCGCAGCAATTGAACCCATGCCACGATATACCTTATACTTCCTGCCCTGAAACAATTCAAAAGTTCCCGGGCTCTCATCACATCCGGCGAATATACTTCCCATCATGCAGACATTCGCACCGGCAGCAATCGCTTTTGTCATATCCCCGGAATATTTGATTCCGCCATCAGCTATAATTGGAGTTCCGGTCTTTCTGGCCTCCTCATAGCAGTTCATAACAGCTGAAACCTGAGGAACTCCAATACCTGCCACTACGCGGGTTGTACAGATTGAACCGGGGCCGATACCTACTTTAACAGCGTCTGCTCCTGCAGCAATTAAATCCCTGGTGGCTTCTGCGGTAGCAACATTGCCCGCAACAATCTGTAAATCAGGATAGGACGCTTTTATATTTTTCAAAGCATGAAAGATATTGGCCGAATGCCCATGAGCCGAATCGATGACAATTACATCCACATGCGCCTTCACCAACGCATCCACACGTTGGATAACATTGCTGGTAATCCCCACAGCCGCTCCGCAAAGCAGCCTTCCTAAAGCATCTTTGGCGGACAGTGGATACTTGATCTGCTTTTCAATATCCTTTATAGTAATAAGGCCTTTCAAATTGAAATTCTCATCTACAATAGGCAGCTTTTCTTTTCTGGATTTTGCAAGGACACGCTTTGCCTCTTCTAATGTAACCCCTTCTCTTGCTGTAATCAGCCCTTCTGAAGTCATACATTCTTTAATCGGTCTTGAAAAATCCTCTTCGAATTTTAAATCGCGGTTCGTAATAATACCAACAAGTTTTCCATGCTCAGTAACCGGCACACCAGATATACGGAATTTAGACATTAGATTATTGGCGTCCTCCAGCGTATGTTCCGGTGATAAGAAAAATGGATCGGTGATTACACCATTCTCTGAACGCTTTACCTTATCTACCTCATCCGCCTGCTGCTCTATGCTCATGTTCTTATGAATGATGCCGATTCCACCTTGTCTGGCCATGGCAATGGCCATACGGTGTTCTGTAACGGTGTCCATACCGGCACTCATCATAGGAATATTCAGCTTCACACTTTTGGTAAGCCAGGTAGACAAATCCACCAGATTTGGAGTTACTTCTGAATACTGAGGTACAAGCAGTACGTCATCAAAAGTAATTCCTTCGCCAATAATCGTTCCCATCTTTCTCTGTTCCTCCATTCTCTACATTTGTTTTGTTCCCAAGTGTAACAAAATTCACATGCAATGTCAATCAGTAAATACCTTTCGCGGCATTCTGTTCCTGATATCCTTAATCATCACTTCGTCGGGCTCAAAGAGAAGTCTCTGCATCTCTTTATCACCCGGAACAATTACTGCATATACCTTTGCGTTATCCATTCCGGAGGAATAATCTACCGTTTTAATATTGGGGTTATTGCGGTGGGAATCCAATTGATGAGAATTTACCGGTGCCATAATCTCCATCTTGCCAAGATCAAAGCTGGCTCCTTTTTTCCTCTTGGACTTGGAATATATTTTATCGATATCCAACTCACCATTCACATACACATATTCATATTCCACATTCAGTTTCGGGATGATAAGATAATCTGCAATTCCCAGAGCCAGGGCCACGATCAGCGCGGGGG
>CAMKHH010000219.1 GCA_946412445.1 uncultured Eubacterium sp. | reverse complement strand
TCCTTATTCTCTTGCAGAGTCTGCCAGAATGGATGCGGCGGGAGAGCTGAAGATATTCAGCAGCATCTATATGCCTATATCCCTTCCGGGACTGGGTACGGTGTTTTTTATGGAATATGTGGGCAAATGGAACAGTATCATGCTTCCTGCAACGTTGATAACAGATGAAAGTAAATATACGCTGCCGCTTATGCTAAAGCAGATGATTCTGTCTACAGGCTCGACTTCCGGTACGGCGGTAGCACCGGATAATGCAATTATGGCGACGATTGTGATTTCTACAGTACCATTACTGCTTATCTATATATTTGCGCAGAAGTTTTTAATGGAAGGCCTTAATATG
The DNA here is from genome assembly GCA_946412445.1 of uncultured Eubacterium sp. GTDB lineage: Bacteria > Bacillota > Clostridia > Lachnospirales > Lachnospiraceae > Novisyntrophococcus. The sequence continues at coordinate 3,493 of CAMKHH010000219.1, read as the reverse complement.
GGTGCAGTGAAAGAGTGAGGGAGAAAACAATGGAATACAAAGATATTACATTTCAGCGTTTTGTGACAAAAGAAGAGGAAGGTATGTATCTTACCGTACCGTTTTTCCTGGATGTGGATGCATCGCAGATGGAGATTTCTTATGAATATGATAAATCAAATAGTATCATTGATTTCGGATTAAATGATGCAGGCGGGGAGTTTATCGGATGGTCAGGGTCAAACCGAAGCAGTATCGGAATATCGGAGAGAGCATGCTCGGAAGGCTTTTTTCCGGTTCCATTAAAACAAGGAGAATGGCAAGTACTTTTGGGTGCATATAAAGTGCCGCAGGAGGGTGTGACGGTAACTTACAGAGTAAGAGCTGCAATAAAGGAACTGAAGCTTCTGAAAGGAGATATCCATATGCATTCCCGCGGTTCTGACGGAAATTTGACCACCGGTGAGCTGGCATTTCTGGCAGAGAAAGAGGGGCTTGATTATATCTTCATTACAGACCATAACAATTATGCGCATAATTATGAGCTTCGCTCCACAGAGCATGTCACTCTGATTCCTGGTGTAGAGTGGACTAATTACCGGGGACATGCCGGTATGCTCGGGCTCAAAAGACCATTTCAGGATTTTATGGCCAACTCGCAGGAAAAGGCGAAAGAAATTCTTGCAAAGGCGAGAGACGCAGGCGCATTAGTCGTTTTGAACCATCCATTTTGTCTGGACTGCGGATGGAGATGGGGGATGGATTTCATGGAATATGATCTGGTTGAAGTCTGGAACGGAGGATTGTCAATAGAAAGAAATCATAAGTGCCTGGAATGGTGGGACCTCCAGCTCAAGGCAGGAAGAAAAATACCAGTGACGGGCGGCAGTGACTTTCATATCATTCGGGAAGGAAGTATGCCGGGCTTACCTTGTACCTGTGTATATGCGATGTCAAATTCCGCGGACGATATCCTGGATGCACTGAAAAGAGGCCGAAGCTTCCTCAGCATTTCGCCGCAGGGACCTGTGATGACGATGGAAAGCAGCAGATATTTACCCGGTGATGAGGTGGAGGCAGATAGCAGCATTGCACTTTTGTTCTCGAATCTGAAAAAGGATGACACCATACATCTAATCTGGGCCGATGGTGAGGAAGAAATCATCTGTGAAGAGAATACGATGAAAGTTGTCCGGTGTATTCCGGATAAAAAGTATTATAGAGTAGAGATTAGAAGGAGGTTATGGCCAGGAACTCAGAGAGTGCCTGTTTTGATATCAAATCCTTTCTATACAAGAGGAGAATAGAGAATTATGTTGGATTATTGGAAAATCAAAGAAGTTCATGTGGTATTCATGACTCATTTTGATATGGGATTTACAGATTTTGCAGGAGATGTACTAGAAAATTATATGGAGGATTACATCCCAAAGGCAGTGCAGTTGGCTGAAGAAATGAATCATGACGGAGAGAAAAGGTTTATATGGACCATAGGAGCTTTCCTGATTGCCAATTATTTAAAGGTTGCAGATGAAGCGGCACAGAAGAAATTATGTGATGCCATTGAAAGAGGGGATATATGCTGGCATGGGCTTGCGTTTACCACCCATACAGAGCTTATGGATCAGGAGCTTTTAAACTTTGACTTAAGCTATTCGGATGCTCTGGATCAGAGATTCGGCAAACAAACCATAGCATCAAAACTGACGGATGTCCCCGGACATACCAGATCAATTATTACCAGTATGGCGGCCCATGGCAAGAAGTATCTTCATATAGGGGTGAATCCGTCTTCGATGAACCCGGAGGTGCCTGAAAGCTTTCTCTGGAAATCAAAAGGAGAGGAGCTGATGGTACAATATTCTCCTGTCTATGGTTCCGCCTGCTATGCAGAAGGGATGGAAGAGGTTCTGGAATTTGTTTTCCTGGGAGATAATCAGGGGCTGCCTACGAAAAGCGGGATTGTAGAAAGCCTGGAGCAGCTAAAGAAACGCTATCCCAATGCCAGGGTGTGCGCATCGACACTGGATTCTTATGCAGAGCAGTTATGGAAGCATAAAGACACGCTTCCTGTTATCCGGGAGGAAATCGGAGATACGTGGATTCACGGTATCGCCTCTGACCCTTTAAAAGTCAGAAAATTAAAACAACTGATGAGGCTTAAGAGTAAATGGATAAAAGAAGGAAGGCTGCATCCGGACGGACAGGAATACTTTACATTTATGGAAAATCTCCTGTTTGTCTGCGAACATACCTGGGCTTTGGATTACAAAAAACATCTGTTTGATTTTGAAAATTGGACAAAAGAAGATTTTCAGCAGGCAAGGGACTTTGATGAGGTGACAGAGAAGCTGTTTACACAAAGGAATACCGAGCTGAAACAGATGGTATGCCAGGAAAAAAATGTTTCGCATCTGACAGGCAGCTATAAGGCTTATGAATACTCTTATGAAGAGCAGCGCCAATATCTTGAGAAAGCGGTTCAGGCATTACCGATGGAATTACAAAAAGAAGCAGAGGCGGCCTATGAATTTGTCGAAGAGAAAAAATCCTTCCGGCTGCGTTCGGGAGAGAGGCATCATCCTCATGAGATCATAGAGGTGAATGGCTGGAATGTATCTTTTGATGGCAGCGGAGCCATGGTCTATCTCGAACGTGAAGGCAGGAGCTTTATTCATACAGGATGCTTTGGAAGATTTTCTTATGAAACCTATAACGCTCATGACACGATTGAGGAATTCTATCAGTACAATCATATGTTTAAAGAAAACATGCCTTGGGCCGAGGCAGATTTTGGAAAGCCGGGACTGGAAACGGTGGAGGATCTGGAACATAAAAACTATGTCTTTGGGTTAAAACAGATCAGAAAGTATCAACATATCATAGAACTGGAACTGGCGGGAAATCCCCATGCGGCTTTAAGGTACGGCTGTCCGCGGCAGGCATGTATCCGCTATACCTTCGGGGAGGAAATCCAGTGCGAGTTAATCTGGAGCAGTAAGGACGCCAATAAGATGCCGGAGGGACTTTGGTTTGATGTCAGCCTGGATGTGGAAAATCCCTATCTGTGGGAAATGTGTGTCATGGGTGAAACAGTCTCGCCCATAGATGTCGTGCGGGGCGGAAACCGCCGCCAGCATTGCGTGGAGAAGATGAGCTATAAGGGAGCAGATGGGAGCATAGAGCTTGTGAATCTGGATTCTCCTCTGGTAAGTATGGGAGGGAGGCGTCTGTACGGTGGATGCCGGGAACTTCCTGATATGACGAAAGGTTTTTCTTATTGTCTGTTTAATAACAAATGGGGAACAAACTTTTCGATGTGGTGTGAGGATGACGGGTATTTTCATTATACTCTTAAGATTAAGAAATAAGGTCTTCTGGTTTAAGATGAATTTTTATGAGAGGTATGATATACTAAATAAATGAATCAGATGGAGAGTCATAGAAGCGCGGGTGTATGAAATTTTGTGGTTGCTGAAAGGAAACGAATGTTATGAAAACAAAAGTCTGGGCA
>CAMKHH010000218.1 GCA_946412445.1 uncultured Eubacterium sp. | reverse complement strand
TATCTTAAGTGCGACCATATCCGATGAAATCTGCTATGTAAATTTTGACCAGAGCTTTCAGGAAAATACATTGAATGTCAGCCAGGAAATTCCCATATATTCCATAGTCAATTCTCTGACCACTGTTTGTAAAGTAAAAGAGGTTCAGTTCTCCATCAACGGTGAAAGTAAGGTAAGCTTTAAAGGCAAGCTACGTCTGGATCAGTTATTTAAGTGGAATCCAGATTATAATAAGGAGGAGACAGATTCATGATAAAACGACCACTGTTGGTGGCCGCAGCGGGTTTCTGCTTAACTCTGTGCATTTTTAAGGCCGCAGGTTTTCCGATTACAGGACTACCTGCGGAAGAAAAAGAAGTGAGAGAATGCATAGATGCAGAAGAGGGCGTGCATATTACCGGCCTGGTTTACCAAAGGGCCGAAAAAGAAAATTCGATACAATATTATTTAAAGAAACCGGTTCTGCTAAGCAATACGGATTGTAATATCAATTCTATATCACAAATTCCAGTTCTTCAGAATATCATAATTACTTCATCAAAAGAAAATCAATCAAATATTATCCCAATCGGAAGCGAAATTCAAGTTCAGGGGAAGCTGAAAGAAATCCCGGCTCCAGGCAATCCCGGACAGTTTGACAGTGTTACATATTACAAATCCAGAAAAATTGCTTATACTATGTGGGCAGAAGGAGTTGAGGTGCTTAAGGCTGAGGATGGGCGGGAAGAGAAGGCTGAAAGGCTGAGGAACCGTTTAGCCGGATCATTAAGCCTTATGCTTCCCAAACGTCATGCAGGTGTTATGATTGCAATGCTTCTGGGGGATAAGAGCTACGGTGAAGCGGAAACCAGAGTGAATTATCAGATGGGAGGAGCGCTTCATATTTTATCCATTTCCGGGCTGCATCTGTCGCTGCTGGGGATGGGCTGCTACCGTCTTTTGTGCAGGATACGGCTGCCAAACGGAGTAAGCATAGTAGCAGCCGGTGTACTGATGAGCATCTATTGCTGGTTCACCGGCAACAATGTAGCAACCTTAAGAGCGCTTATTATGTTTTATGTAAGTCTAGGAGCCAGGCTAAGTGGCAGAAGCTACGATCCCTTATCATCAATAAGCCTGTCCATGATATTGCTGCTTGCGGAAAATCCTCAATATCTCTTCTACAGTGGATTTCAATTATCCTACGTGGCCGTATTTGGTGCCGGAGTGATATATCCCATATGGCGTGACTGGATGCGAGGCAAGCAGGCAGTCAGGACGTTCAGACAAAAATTCAAAAGACTTCTAAAGGACGGAATCCTGTCGTGCACAGTTATCACGCTGACTACACTGCCCCTGACCTGTTATTATTTTTACGAGATTCCCTTGCTCGGGCTGCTTCCCAATCTCCTGATCATGGCAACTATGAATTTTGTTATGATCCCCGGTATGCTGGGCATGTGTACAGGAGTTTTCAGCCTGAAACTGGGAAAAATCATCCTGCTTCCGGTATGGGGGATTCTGGAGAGCTATGAGGTGCTGATGCGCATTATACGGAAAATTCCATGGGCTGTCTATATATGCGGACAGCCGCAGATTTGGCAGATTTTGATTTACTATACGATCCTGCTGGGTATAACCTGTTCCGTAAAAATCCTTATGTGGAAACAAGAGCAGACACAAAATTCCAGAAAGATCCCTCTTCCCCACAAAAATAAAAGAGGGAAAATTTATCATCACGTATGCAATCTGATATTGCTGACTGCCGCTGTAGGTATTCTGCTCTGGCGCAAGCCTGTGGAGGCTTGCATTACAGTACTGGACGTAGGACAGGGAGATAGTATTGTACTGCAAGGGGAGGGGCATTGCTTTTTAGTCGATGGGGGCAGTACCAGTGAAAAAGAAGTGGGTGAATACCGGATACTTCCTTTTTTAAAGAGTCAGGGCATACAAAAACTGGACGGAATCATTGTCACACATCCCGATGAGGATCATATAAATGGTATTTTGGAATTATTGGAAAAGGTAGAAAAAAAGGAAACCGCTCTTCGTGTCCGGCAGTTATTTCTTCCGCTATGGATGAAAGGTGGATCGGAGTGTATACAATTCGAAAAATTGGCAGAAGAACTGGGAATACCTGTACACTATCTGCAAAAGGGTGACAGAATCGAAAAAGGAGAACTGAAGCTTGAGGTTCTGCATCCGGATCGTCTGGATTACACAGATGAAAAAAACGCAGGCTCGGTAACATTAGGAGTTCATTATCGGAAGCTTAACGTTTTGCTGACCGGTGACATCCAAGGCAGCGGAGAGAAAAAACTCATACAGGAGGCAGGAAAGTATGATTTCCTTAAGGTCGCACATCATGGTTCAAAAAATTCCACATCCTCTGAATTTTTGGATAAAACAACCCCCCGGATTGCTGTGATTTCATGTGGCAGACAAAATCTATATGGGCATCCGCATAAGGAGCTTCTGGAACGTCTGGAGGAACAGCGGGCTGCCGTATTTACCACAGCTGCATGTGGTGCTGTGACGATTTATCAGAAAGACGGATACTGTTATCTGAGGTCATTTATCAGAGATGCTGCCTTGTTTGACAAACGGGTATGAAACATGTATTATATGATGTGAAATGAAAAGAGGAGCGTAAAGCATGTGTGAATCGAATCGCCATGAGGAGGATTTACTTGGTCTGATGGGTCGGTGTGGGCATTATCTTTATCATCATCCGGAGAGAAAAAGGGGCCAGGGTAAGATCTTACGAATACTTTCGCAAAAGGAGCAGATGACCCAGAAGGAATTGCAGGAAATTCTTGAGATACGACCGGGTTCCATGAGCGAAATCATATCGAAACTGGAGTGCAGGGGAATGCTCGAACGAGTTCGGGACGAACAGGATAAACGGATGATTGTTCTTAAAATCACTGAAAGAGGAAAAGCGGAAGTTATGGAAAAACCCCGGCATGAAATTGAGAAGGAACTTTTTCATGTATTGAGTGAGGAAGAGCAGGGTGATCTAAAATGTTTGTTGAAAAAACTGCTGGATGAATGGTATCAGAAAGAAGAATGATAAGTACTTTTGTAAAGGGATAAAAGAAAATTATGATTGGAACGGTTGTCAACACGGGTGCAATACTGATCGGAAGTGTTATAGGAAGTGTAGTTAGAAAGGGAATCAAAGAGGAATATCAGGGAGCACTGTATACAGCCATGGGACTTGCCGCTACTGTGCTTGGAATTAACGCTGCGGTGAGTAATATACCGGACAGTAAGTATCCGGTTCTTTTTATATTAAGTCTGGCAGCGGGGGGACTTCTGGGAACAATTTTAAACATGGAAGGACGCTTTCAGAATCTGGTGGGAAGATTCTCTAAATCCAATCTTGGGCAGGGATTATCCACAGGCATTCTGCTATACTGCATCGGAAGTCTGTCTATATTGGGACCGATACAAAGTGCCCTGAATCATGACAATACCTATTTGTTTACCAACGCCACCCTGGATTTCGTAACCTCTATGGTACTTGCATCTACCTATGGGATTGGCATGGCTCTGGCCGCTGTTGTGCTCTTCCTGTGGCAGGGAGGAATCTACCTGTGTGCAGGCGCTCTTTCCGCCTTCATCTCCCCGGAACTGATGTGTGAGGTATCCATTGTGGGAGGAATTCTAATTTTCAGTTCAGGTCTGTCCATATTGGGAATCAAGAACTGTAAGACCTTAAATCTGCTGCCCTCCTTACTGGTTCCTGTGGTATGGTTTTTGATAAAAGGAATATGTAAATAAAAAGACCAGCCGGAACGGCTGGCCTTTTTGGAGAAGGTATTTCTTCTTATGGGGTGTAGCAAAAACTATATAATGTA
>CAMKHH010000217.1 GCA_946412445.1 uncultured Eubacterium sp. | reverse complement strand
GATATAAGGATTTCTTCTATGCTCAAAATGCAGTCAAATATGGTGCGGCAGATTATCTGCTTAAACCAATCAAGGCAGATGAATTAAACGGGGCATTACGGAGAATCGGTGAAAAGCAGGGAGAAACGGATAAATTAATGAGTAAGATTGCGGATATGGAAAATGCAATTGCCAAGAACCGCATCATGAAGAGAAAATCATTCATGGCATCCTGGATCCAACAGCTGACAGAAGCAGCCGCGGCAGTTCCGGAAGTAGAACCAGGTGGTTTTGAAGAAGTATTCCATGTGGAAAAGGGGATGTTTGCAGTACTGATACTAAAGCTGGATTTTGATGAACGAGTGGAAGAAGACTTTCTGATAAAGAATCTGGAGGTTCTGGGTGATAAATATTACCGCTCCATCAGTGACCTTTGTATCGATGGAGAATCTTATAGTAAAGGCAGCCGTTATTATCTTCTGTTTCATGCCAAAGAACAGCAGATGGTTGAAATCATTGGCCGGGTCAAAACGTTAATGAAAGACAGAATTACACAATATAACATGTATCGTTTTAACGCAGCAATTGGCAGCATCGTAAAAAACTTTAATCAGATTGATTATGCCTTTTCAAGTGCAGACTATGCCATTATGCAGCGTTTTAAGGCGGGTAACGGGAAGTTGATCGTATATGATAAGGCAGAAAGCAGCCTGGTAAAAGCCAGAATTCCTGATGACATCAGGCAGAATATAGACCGGGTGGTGTATAGCCTGGATATTTCAGCGTTTCATGAGCTGTTTAAGAAAATATATACTGAGGTCTGCAGTCAGTATCATAATGATGCGTATTTCATCAGAAACTTTCTGATAGAGAGCGTTTGTTATGTTGAGCTGCGCCTGCATACAGACGAAGAGCCGGCAGATGAGCAAAGTCTAAGAACTTACAGAGATATGGTTGCAGGTAAAATTGACTTCAGCTGCTCTGTTGAGGAAATATATAGCACCTGCCTGAAATGTGCAGTGGAACTCATGGAGCAGGCGAGACAGGAGCGGAAAGAGGGAATCAGCCGTCCCATTAAATGTATGAAAAATTATATCCGTGAACACTATGCTAAGAATCTGTCCCTGGATGAAATTGTTGGATCTGCAGAACTTTCTAATGCCTATGGAAGCAGTATTTTCAGGAAAGAAACGGGTATGACAATCACCAATTATCTGATACAGGTTCGGATGGAAGAAGCGCAGAAGCTGATCAGAGAAACAAACCTGACCGTCAATGAGATTGCTTATAAGGTCGGTTACAATGACACACGTTACTTTAGTAAATTATTTATCAAGACGGTAGGTATTAAGCCGGTAGACTATAGAAAGTTTTATAATTAAGATGAAGCAGGACTTGAAAAACGATAGAAAGAGTATAAAAAACAAGAGTATGGCATCCTTGTCCAGGAACCTGATTTTTTCATCGGGTTATTTTTGCATAGCATTTTATATCTGCAAAGACCGGTCTGTATGGTATTTTGTGGCCTTTTTGCTGGTTTATAATATCATTGAATGTTTTTTTTGTGCCGGTTTGTTAAAGTGCCTGCAAAATCCCATTGATGATATGATAGATACGGTAAAGAAGGTCTCACAGGACAAATATGAGGCTCAGAATCTTCGCTCCCAGGCTGAAATATTCGCCTTACAAAGCCAGATTAATCCGCATTTTCTGTATAACACGTTAGATACCATCCGGGGCTATGCCTTACTGAGTGATGCAAAGGATATTGCAGTGATGACAGAGTCTCTGTCAACATTATTTCGCTACAGTATTTCCCGGCCGGGTGAGATGGCGACTTTAAAGGAAGAACTGGATAATGTGAAGAATTATCTTTTGATCCAGCAGTACAGATTTCCTGATAAGGTAAATTATGTTGAGGAAATAGAAGATGAGGATATCTTAAATTACCAGATGCCGATCCTTACGATTCAGCCGATTGTTGAGAATGCCATCCATCATGGCCTGGAAATGAAGATTGGTAAGGGCTGTATTAAGATCAAAGCTTTCAGGACAGATTCAAATATTATATTGTTTATCAGTGATGATGGTTTGGGAATGAGCGAGGACAAGCTGGAAGAATTGCGTTCCAAACTGGAAAAAGAGGGGGATGATATCTATGGATCCCCGTCACCGGGCAGAAAAAAAGGATCAGGAATCGCCCTGATCAATGTGGATAAACGGTTAAAGTTCTACTATGGCCGCCAATATGGACTAAAAATCAGGAGTACACTAGATATTGGCACAATGATAGAGATTAATCTGCCCTTAATGAACAATTCCGAATAGGAAAGCAGGAAAGAGACGGAATGAAAAACGAAATCTTAAAGGCCGTGAATGTTGGAAAGGTGATCAATGGGACACAGGTATTAAAGGGTCTCAACTTATCTGTATATGAACAAGAAATCCTGGGAATGACCGGGCTTAGCGGCTCTGGAAAATCCGTGATTGGGGAGATACTATCGGGAATAAGAAGCTGCGACGAGGGACAGTTCTTTATGGAAGCGGAAAAGAGCGAACCCGGTAACGTCAGGCAGGTATCGGAAAAAGGAATCTATCATATATCAAAAAATCCTTGCCTTTTTTCCTGCCTGACGATAGAAGAAAATATATGTCTGATCGAACGTGGACTGAAAACAGACCTCTATTTTCCTTCAAAAATTCAGAAGATGACGATTCAGGAGGCATTGCGTTCCCTTAATATCCATATGAATATCAGAGTTTCTGTCAATCAGCTGTCTTTGTATGAAAAGCATCTGGTAGCAATTCTGCGGGCCTACTACCAGCATGCGAAGCTGATTATAATCGATAACATTACCAACGACTATACGGAGGAGGAATTTAAAAGGCTGGGAAATCTGCTTCTTAAAATCAGGAAGAAAGGTGTAAGCATCCTATTCATTGAATCCATGATTGACCGGGTGGTATCTTTTACAGACCGGCTTGTCATACTAAGAAATGGAAGGGATGAGGGGATCCTGTTTCGGAATGACTATAATAAAGATAATATTATGAAGATCATGGTGGGTGATTACAGCATACCTGATCCTGCCACGAAGAATGCAGGAAACAGCAGCAATCATATTCTTTTGTCAGCTCTGGATATTTACAGCCGCAGCTTTCATGGACTTTCCTTTTCTGTATATCATGGAGAAATCGTCGGGTTTATCGAAGAAGAGAAAATTATCTGTACAGACATACTTGATCTGTTCTCGGGAAATATGGACTTATCAGGCGGAACAATCAGAATTGGGGGAACAGAACTGAATGTAAGGGCAGGCAGGGAAGCCATGATCAAAGCCGGGTTTGGCTACGTGGATTATTATAAGAATAGTATTTTTCCAAAGCTTTCTTTAAAGGACAATTTAACTATCACCAGTCTGGGGCGCCTGACAACCCGAACTGCGATTCATTCAAAACTGGAAAAAGCGGTCGTTAAGGATCTGTTGGCACGGCTTGCAATCCCGGAAGAAAATATGAAAAAACCAATTAAGGATACCAGTAATAAGGAGCAGCTCATAGCTGCATTGTACAAATGGATCCTGAATCGTTCGAAAGTGGTGCTTTTAAATAATGTACTTTCCGGTACAGATATGATCATGCATAATATTGTGGTACAGTTTTTAAATGAACTGCGTGAACGGGAGTGCGGTGCGATTCTGTTGTCGCCAAATACAAAGGAACTATATGAATTGTGCGACCGTGTTTATATATTAAGAGAGGGAAAGGTAATCGACATGAGGATCACCCCATAAATCCAAAGAATTCCGGTTAATTTCCAATGTATTTTTCCTGACAAATTTGATACAAACTGATATAATAGGT
>CAMKHH010000216.1 GCA_946412445.1 uncultured Eubacterium sp. | reverse complement strand
GACTTAATGTCAACAGGGGGTTACCAATATTTACTTGTATAAATCCTTTATCGATTGTGATAGAATCATTTTTGTAATAAAAATGTAATAAATACATAATAAATACGAAATAACAGGAGGATTTATCATGAAACGTAAGATAGCGATTGTAATAATGACGGTTGGTCTTCTCGGCAGCACGGCATTAACTCCGGTTTTTGCGGCTACGGCTGCTTCTCAGGATTGTGATGTGGCAAAACAGGCGGTACAGGCAGCTGCACAGAACTGTGATAAGTTAAAAGGAGTTCAGATTATATCCGGAAACAGTCTGGAGGACATTAAAGCACAGCTGAAAGCAAAAGGTATTGAGTGTCCGGACCTGAATCTTCCTGTCCAGACTCCATCAGAGAATCCGGATTGTGAAAATAGTGAGCAGCCTGGAACTGAGCAGCCAGAGGCCGAACAGCCGGAAGCGGAGCAGCCCGAAACTGAGCAGCCAGAGACAAGTCAGCCTGAAAATCCTGGAAGCGGAACGGAAAATACTGACAATTCTTTTGCCTCTCAGGTTATTGCTTTGGTTAACCAGGAACGTGCAAAAGAGGGACTTTCTGCGCTTACATATGATGAAAGCATAGCAAAAGCAGCTTTGGTTCGCGCCAGGGAAACCGAAACTTCATTTTCACATACACGTCCGAATGGGACCTCTTTTTCCACTGCTTTAACAGAAGCGGGTGTGACATATCGGGGCGCCGGGGAGAATATTGCATATGGACAGCAGACTCCGGAAGAGGTTATGAATGCCTGGATGAACAGTGCAGGACATCGTGCAAATATTATGAATAAGAACTTTACAAAAATCGGTGTTGGGTTCTATGAAAACAATGGTGTAAAATATTGGGATCAGCTCTTTACCTATTAATTAACTTTTAAAGATATGGAAACGCACGAAAAACGGATTCAATTTTCTGAATCCGTTTTTTTTGTTGCATAATATCACTGTATTTTACAAAAGATACCATAGATAACGTGTAACTTATCGAAGGGATAAAATACTATGGAAGAATTTAACATCAAAACCTCTGTGCGTTTTGGCAAAGACGCATTAAGCTGTCTGGGTGAAATTCACGCGGATAAAGTTTTTATTGTTACAGACCCATATATGGTGGAATCGGGGATGGTGAACCAGGTCACGGAGCCTTTGCAGGACAGAAAGTATAAAGTTTTCAGCAAGGTAGTGCCGGATCCCCCATTGGAGTTGGTGGTGGAGGGGGTAAAAGAAGTCATAGCATTCCGGCCGGGAGCAGTAATTGCTTTGGGCGGTGGCTCCGCAATTGATGAAGCCAAGGCAGTTATGCTTTTTGCAAGGCAGATAGGAAACCTGCCGGAGATGGAATTTATCGCTGTCCCCACAACCAGCGGAACCGGTTCGGAGGTTACTTCATTTGCTGTAATTACGGACAAAGAAAAGGGTGTGAAGTATCCGCTGATAGATAAAGGCCTTCTCCCGGATGTGGCAGTGCTGGATTCCAATCTGGTAAAGAGTCTTCCGCCTGCGATTGTAGCCGATACTGGGATGGATGTGCTCACCCACGCATTGGAGGCATATGTATCCACAAGTGCCAATGCGTTTACCGATGCGTTGGCAGAAAAGGCAGCACTGACCGTATTAAAATACCTGATCCGGTCGAATCAAAATATGGAAGACAGCGAGGCCCGGGAGCAGATGCATGTGGCATCCTGTATGGCGGGACTGGCATTTGACCGGGCATCTCTTGGACTGAATCATGCGATTGCCCATAATATCGGAGGAAAGTTTAAGGTTCCTCATGGCAGGGCGAACGCAGTATTACTTCCTTTTGTAGTAGAATTCAACGCGGACATACAGGGGTACAATCCGAAAGAGTATACCAAAGCGGCTAAAAAGTATGCTGCTATCGCAGGGTTAGCCGGCCTTAGCGGGGGAACCGTCCGGATGGGGGTGAAAAACCTGGTACGGGAGATTCAAAAGATGCAGGAAATGATGCATATGCCTGCCGGATTTAAAGAATGTGGTATAAGTCAGGAGGAGTTTCGTATGCAGTCGGATGCCATAGCGCGTGGAGCACTTGCGGACAACTGTATGAAAACAAATCCAAGACCTGCATCAGAGCAGGATATATCTGAAATCCTAAAAAAGGCATATAACGGGGGACAGGCGTCCCGATAAAGCAGAGGTGGAATCAAAAGAAGGGGTGACAAGTGGAAGAAAAGCAGAGGATCATACAGGAATTCGTACCTGGAAAACAGATAACACTGGCCCATGTAATTGCCGGCCCTCATCCGGATATATATACAAAGCTGGGGCTGGAGGAGGGGCAGATGCATGCGATAGGAATACTTACAATCACCCCCAGCGAGGGAGCTATTGTTGCTGCAGATATTGCAACTAAGGCTTCTGAAATCACACTGGGTTTTATTGACAGGTTCAGTGGAGCCCTGGTTTTCACCGGAGATATAAGTTCGGTAGAAGCTGCTGTCAGAAATATTCTGGAAACCATGGAGCAGAGTCTGGGATTTACCCCCGCCCCTGTTACGAGAACCTGATAAAAGTGAGCGTAAGGGGATAAATTGTCATGAAAAAAGTAATATTTATCGGGCAGAGCGGATGCGGAAAGACAACGCTGTGCCAAAAGTTAAGTGAGCAGGCGATACACTACCGGAAAACCCAGGCGGTGGAGCACTACGGTATTTCCATAGATACGCCGGGCGAGTATCTGGAAAACCGCCGCTTCTACAATGCTTTGATCATGACAGCCGTAGATGCCAGAATCATTGCATTGGTGGTGGATCCTACTGCCCATTACCGGGCGCTTCCACCGGGGTTTGGAGGTATCTTCGGCAGAAAAAAAGTCATTGGGATTATTACGAAGATTCAGCAGGTAATGCCCAAACGCCTTGAGGAGGCCAAAAGGGAGCTTCGGCAAGCCGGGGCAGATCCAGTCTTTTTGGTGGATACCCCTGAAGGAATCGGGATTGAAGAGCTGGAGAAGTATCTGAGCGAGGAGGGAAGCAGCAGGTGAAGGAAGAGTTGTTAAGTGTGGGAATTGATCTTGGAACAAGTACCACACAGCTGGTTTTTTCAAAGTTAAGCGTGGAGAATATGGCCTCCGGTTATACCGTACCCCGAATGGCCATTACGAAAAAGGAAATTCGCTATAAAAGCGAGATTTACTTCACTCCGTTAATTGACCAGACCAGAATTGATTTTGAAAAGGTGAGCAGGATTGTAGAAAAGGAGTATCAAAGGGCTGGTATCAGAAAGGAGGAGATTGATACCGGAGCCGTTATTATTACAGGAGAAACGGCCAGAAAGGAAAACTCCAGAGAGGTAATTAACGCTTTAAGCGGGTTTGCAGGGGATTTTGTCGTGGCAACGGCTGGTCCGGATCTGGAAAGTGTGATAGCAGGAAAAGGTGCAGGAACGGATCTTTATTCCAAAGAGCATCATCTTGGCGCCGTCAACGTGGATATCGGAGGGGGAACGAGTAATCTGGCCGTATTTCAACGAGGTGAGACTGTGGATACCGGATGTCTGGATATCGGCGGGAGACTGATTAAGATGGATTCTTCCCACAAAATCACATATATTGCGCCAAAACTGTTAAGAATAATTGAGCAGGAAAACTTGAAATTAGCGGTGGGAGAATATATGGATATCCAAAGTCTGAAACCACTTCTTAGAATTATGGTGGAAGTTTTGGAACAGAGTGTGGGACTAAGGAGAGATTCCCCCTACTATGAAAGGATGATTACAAATCATGGAATTGGGCATGAGGAAGTAATTTCATGTATTAGTTTTTCAGGAGGGGTGGCAGATGTCATCTA
>CAMKHH010000215.1 GCA_946412445.1 uncultured Eubacterium sp. | reverse complement strand
CAATTATTTCTATTAAATCTTCCAATTCTCCGGTCACCTTAAGACCTGGAAATACTTCTGAAAATTCTTTATTCATATCTACTTTCCAATCAGCTCTGTGCTTCCCAATTCAGCAGTTCCTCTCTCAGACAGGAAAGCAACTCTGTTTCCCTGACTTTCTTTATAACTTCGCCCTTTTTAATTAAAAGACCTACACCATCGCCCCCTGCGATACCGATGTCCGCCTCCTTAGCTTCTCCGGGTCCATTCACCACACAGCCCATTACTGCAACCTTAAGATCCAGCGGAATATCCTGAACCATGGACTCCACCTGGTCCGCCAGGTGAATTAAATCGATCTGTGTCCGGCCGCAGGTTGGGCATGAAATAATCTCAATCCCCCCTTTGCGAAGTCCGAGGGTTTTTAAAATCCGCTTTGCCGATTTAATCTCTTCTTTCGGATCGCCCGTCAAAGATACCCGGATCGTATCACCGATTCCCTGATACAATATGATACCCAGTCCAACCGCTGATTTTATATTCCCGGAATAAACAGTCCCCGCCTCCGTAATTCCCACATGCAGGGGGTGGTCCGTCCTCTCGGCAATTAATTCATGTGCCCTGGCACACATCAGAACATCTGAGGATTTAATACTGATAACCAGGTTGTCATAGCCCATACGTTCGATAATCTGAACTTTATCAAGGGCACTTTCTACGATTCCCTCTGCTGTAACCCCATGGTACTTTTCAATCAGCTCCTTTTCCAGTGAGCCGCTGTTTACTCCGACCCGTATGGGGATTCCACGATCCCTGGCCACATCCACGACAGCCTGAATCCGCTCTTGATTTCCGATATTTCCGGGATTAATTCTGATTTTATCCGCCCCGTTCTCCATGGCGGCTATTGCAAGTCTATAGTCAAAGTGTATATCAGCTACCAGCGGGATGGTAATCTGCTTTTTAATCTCACTCAGCGCCTTCGCCGCCTCCATATTCGGTACTGCACAGCGGATGATGTCGCAGCCTGCATCCGTAAGTTCCCTGATCTGGGCTATGGTAGCCTCTGCATCATCTGTCTTTGTATTTGTCATAGACTGGATCAGGACGGGATTTCCTCCGCCTATCACACGGTCACCTATCTTCACTGTTCTTGTCTGTGTTCTATCCATTATAATATACCTCCATTCCCAAAGTCGTACTTTTTCATGCAAGCATGAAACGCACGACCTTTTGATACCAAAGTATGCAAGGAAAGCTGCCAGTGGCAGGTTTTCTGTACCCTGGTATTTCTTTTTGAAACATGATACCACGGATTGCTCCGCACTAAAGTGCTCCCGCAATCCTGCAAACATTCGAATTTCGCCCTATCGGGCTACTTTCTCATGTTTGTTCGGGTCCCAAAGTCGTACTTTTTCATGCAAGCATGAAACGCACGACCTTTTGACCCTGGTATCATCATATCATACTTGCCATTGCATTTTCCAGCGTTTTCATTTAAAATAGTCAGAAGAAGAAAAGCTCTCTCCGCTCGAATATATCTCACATTTCCTGCGGCCTCAATATACAGAAAGGGCATAAAGGGTAGTACTATGAGCCAATTTGACTTTGATTTGAACCGTCTGGGCAGCAGTATCAGCAATCTGGTAGATGATGCGATTAATTCCCAAAATTTTAAAGAACTGAATAAGACAATTAATCATACAATTAACAGCACCATAAATCAGGCGATGGAAGGTGTCGGCAAGACAGTTGATTCCTTAAACAGGAGTTACAGGAATGGAAATTATCAGCAGCGTCCTCAGCAAAATTCACAGAATTCTCCTTTAAGAACGCAGCCGCTTCAGAATCAGACATCTCCTGCTGTCTACGGCAATTCCCCCGGGGGGGCTGTTTCAGGAAGTATCAAGGCTTTTATAGGCTTTACGCTGGCTGCTGCTGGTGGGATTGCCACACTTGTACTTGTTTTCCTAGCCGCCGTCGGAATCCTGAATACGGGCACCGTCATAGCCATGGTTCTGCTATTCCTCCTCACGGTGGGCGGATTATTTTTGGGGTTTTCCGGAACCAGGGTTCTGTCACGGCTGAAGCGTTACAGGCAATACTGCAAAGTAATCGGAAACCAAAGCCTTGTTACGCTTGCGTATCTGGAGAAAGAGACCGGGCGTTCCAAAAAGTTCCTGATTCAGGATCTGGAGGATATGGGAAAGCGGCGTATGTTCCGCCAGGCACATCTGGATGTACAGCACACCTGCCTGATGTTAACAGATGAAGTCTATCAGCAGTATCTGGAATCCATGAGGGCTCTGGAAGCAAGACAAAAAGAGGAGCAGTCCATGGCAGATGCCGGATTGACTCTCGAGTTTCGGAAGATTATTCAGGAAAGTGAAGACTATATTGCAAAAATTCATCAGGCCAATGAAGAATTACCCGGAGAGGTTATTTCGCAAAGATTAGCACAGCTGGAGCTTGTTATTACCCGTATTCTGGCAGAGGTAAAGAAACAGCCTCAAAAAGCGAATGAACTGCATCGCTTTATGAATTATTATCTTCCGACTACCTGGAAGCTGATTCATGCCTATCTGGACTTCGAACGGCAGCCAGTTCAGACAGCGAACATCCTTTCTACGAAAAAGGAGATTGAAACTACGCTGGAAACCATTAACAGCGCTTTTGAGAAACTGCTGGATGATCTGTTTCAGGCACAGGCATGGGACATTTCATCAGATATATCCGTACTTCAGACTATGCTTGCTCAGGAAGGCCTGACCAAAGACAATCTGCACTGAAAAGAAAAGGAGAACATAATTATGATTGAAGAATCCAAAGACCTTACTCCCACACTTAGTTTTGGAGAACCTGAAGCTCCTGTTTCCCCACAAGAAGTACAGGCTGCCGCCAAAGACATAATCTCCGCTCCTTCCATGGATGACTCCATGCTTTCTGAGGGGGAAAAGCAGACTGTAGCGGCATTCGTGGATAAAATTGACCTCCACAACGCCAAAGGAATCCTGGAATTTGGTGCCGGAACGCAGAAAAAGATGGCGGATTTTTCGGAGCGTACGCTTGAAAATGTCCGCAGTAAAGATATGGGGGAAATCGGCGGCCTGCTCTCTTCTGTGGTTACAGAAGTTCAAAGCTTCGATGAAGAAGAGGAAAAGGGCTTCTTCGGTTTTTTTAAGAAGTCTTCCAATAAATTAAATGCCATGAAAAACAAGTATGAAAAGGCAGAAGTCAGCATCACCAAACTCTGTCAGTCTTTGGAGGGACATCAGATTACTCTTTTAAAGGATGTTGCTGTCCTTGATAAGATGTATGAAATGAATCTGGCCTATTATAAGGAATTGACCATGTATATTCTCGCAGGAAAAAAGAAACTGAAGCATGTGCGTGAAACAGAGCTTCCACAGCTTACCGCAAAGGCCACAGCCAGTGGTCTGGCCGAGGATGCCCAGGCTGCAAGAGATCTTGATGAGCTTTGCACCCGCTTTGAGAAGAAAATTCATGATCTGGATCTGACCCGCACGATATCCATGCAGACGGCTCCCCAGATACGCATGATTCAAAATAATGATACACAGATGGCGGAAAAAATTCAGTCCACCATCGTAAACACCATCCCTCTCTGGAAAAACCAGATGGTCATCGCTCTTGGCCTCCAGCATTCCACTCAGGCCGCCGAAGCCCAGCGGAAGGTAACGGATGCTACCAATGAGTTGCTAAAGAAGAATGCCGATTCACTTAAGACAGCAACCGTAGAAACTGCTAAGGCAAATGAACGGGGAATCGTAGATATTGAAACGCTCAAGCAGACTAACCAAAGTCTTATCTCCACTCTGGATGAAGTATTGAAAATTCAGCAGGAAGGCCGCCAGAA
>CAMKHH010000214.1 GCA_946412445.1 uncultured Eubacterium sp. | reverse complement strand
CCAACTGGTTAGTAGAAGATTCCATTAAGAAACAGATGCTCTCTGATATTCCCATCAGCACCTTTCTCTCCGGTGGTGTGGACAGCAGTCTGGTTACTGCCGTGTGTGCCAGAGAACTGAAAAAGCAGGGAAAAGTGTTGAATACTTTCTCTTTTGATTTCAAGGATAACAGCAAATACTTTCAGTCTAACTCCTTCCAGCCCAGCGAAGACCGCCCCTGGGCCGAGAAAATAGCTGCTTATTCAGAAACAAGACATCATTTTCTCGAATGCAGCAACACAGATATGATTGAGAATCTGTTTAAAGCAGTAGACGCCAGAGATCTTCCCAATATGGCGGATGTGGAGTCCTCTCTGCTCTACTTCTGTTCTCAGGTGGTAGACTATAATAAGGTGACCCTGACCGGAGAATGCGCGGACGAAATATTCGGCGGCTATCCCTGGTTCCATAAAAAAGAGGCATTTGAGACAGACAATTTTCCCTGGTCCATGGATATGGACCCACGGAAGGTCCTCCTGTCGGAGGATGTTATCCGCTCCTTACCCCTGGAGGAATATGCCCATGCCGCATACGAAAAGACCATTCATGAAACTCCGGTTCTGGAAGGGGAGTCCCATGAGGAGAAACGCAGAAGAGAAATCTCTTATCTAAATCTTCGATGGTTCATGGTGACACTTCTGGACCGCATGGACCGTACCAGCATGTATTCCGGTCTGGAAGCCAGAGTTCCGCTGGCCGATCATCGGATTGTCGAATATGTGTGGAATGTCCCCTGGAGCATGAAGTGTCCGGATGGAATCGTCAAAGGCCTTCTCCGCCATGCCGGCGAAGGAATTGTACCAAAAGAAGTCTTGTGGAGGAGAAAGAGCCCTTATCCAAAAACTTATGATCCCTCCTATGAAAAAATACTGGGGAATCAGCTAAAAGAGGTATTGGCCGATCCTCAGGCACCGGTACGGCAATTCCTGGACTCGAAAAAAGTCCACGCATTTTTAAACAGTCCCTCTGATTATGGAAAACCATTTTACGGACAGCTGATGGCCGGGCCGCAGATGCTTGCCTTTATGCTGCAGGTAAATTACTGGCTGGAAAAATATAAGATACAGATTCTCTGAGCTGTTTTTTAAGCCGGACCCTTTTATCTTAAGAAAACCGCTGTTTTCCGGAACATTATGTTACAGTTCCAAAAAACAGCGGTCCTCTTACTTTTTAATATCAGTACTTCTTATTCCAGTTCAAATGCTCCTGTATAGAGCTGGTAATAAGTACCTTTTTCATCAATTAATTTTTCATGGTTTCCACGTTCTATGATGCGGCCGTGATCCAGCACCATAATTACATCAGAGTTCTTTACCGTTGAAAGCCTGTGGGCAATTACAAATACTGTCCTGCCCTCCATCAGGGCATCCATCCCCCGCTGTACGATTGCTTCTGTACGTGTATCGATAGACGATGTAGCTTCATCCAATATCATAACCGGAGGATCTGCAACAGCGGCGCGGCTGATCGCCAGCAGCTGACGCTGTCCCTGAGACAGATTCGCTCCGTTTCCTGTAAGCATGGTCTGATAACCTTCCGGAAGACGGGTGATAAAATCATGTGCCCCGGCAAGTTTTGCGGCATCCATACAGGCCTCATCCGTAGCATCCAGTTTTCCATAACGGATATTATCCATTACGGTTCCTGTGAACAGATTCGTATCCTGCAGAACAATTCCAAGGGAACGTCTGAGATCATTCTTCCTGATCTTATTGATATTGATTCCGTCATATCTTATCTTTCCATCTGCAATGTCGTAGAAGCGGTTCAACAGATTCGTAATTGTTGTCTTGCCTGCACCGGTTGCTCCTACAAAAGCAACTTTATTACCAGGCTCTGCATAAAGGGTGATATCCTGAAGAACTGACTTTCCCTCCTCGTAGGCAAAATCCACATCGACAAGTCTTACATCCCCGGTGAGCCTGGTATATGTCAATGTACCATCCTGATGCGGATGCTTCCATGCCCAGAGCCCTGTGCGTTCTTCGCACTCCACAAACTCCCCGTTCTCTTCTCTGACATTGACCAGTGTCACATATCCGTGATCCTCTTCCGCCGGTTCATCCAGCAGATCAAAGATTCGCTGCGCCCCTGCAAGACCCATCACTACTGAATTCACCTGATTAGACACCTGATTTACATTACCCGCAAACTGCTTTGTCATATTCAAAAAGGGAACCAGTACACTGATACCCAGCGCCAGCCCCGACAGGCTTACATTTGGTACCTGAGCAAGCATCAAAATGCCACCCACCAGTGCAACAATTACATAGAGCACATTTCCTATATTCATAATTATAGGAGCCAGCATATTCGCATAGGCATGGGCTTTTCTGGATTCTTCATATAATTGGTCGTTAATCTTATCAAAGTCATCCATACACTCTTCTTCATGACAGAAAACCTTGACTACTTTCTGGCCATTCATGATCTCTTCCACATATCCCTCTTCTTTACCCAGCTGATTCTGCTGTCTGAAGAAATACTTGGCCGAGCCGCCCCCGACTTTTCTGGTTACGAGAAGCATGACAACCACGCCGGCCAGAATCACTATGGCAAGCCACAGCGAAAAATAAATCATGATAATAAATACAGAAATTACCGTGACCGCAGAAATCATCAGCTGGGGAAAGCTCTGGGAAATCATCTGCCGCAGTGTATCAATATCATTCGTATAATGGCTCATGATATCGCCATGATTGTGTGTATCAAAATACTTTACAGGTAAGTTCTGCATTCCGGAGAACATCTTCACACGGAACTTTTTCAGTGATCCCTGTGTAATCAGCGCCATCATCTGGTTATACGCCAGGCCTGATAACAGTGACAAGACGTAAAGTACAACCAGTATAGAAACATAGGAGAATATTTTTTCCCCGACTGCGCTCCAGTCACCACTCTTCCAGCTTGATTCCACAAGTGCAATTACCTTCTGCATGAAAATTGCAGGTATGGCTCCGACAACCGCACTGAACAGAATGCAGAAAATTGTCAGCGGAACCATGACAGGATAGAATTCCAGCAAAGTCTTAATCACCCGCATGGTTGTCCCTTTTTTAATCACTCTACTCTTCATCGTCATCACCTGCCTTATTTTGAGATTCGTAGATTTCCCTATAGATATCATTTGCTGCCATCAGCTCTTTATGTGTTCCAATCGCGTTTATGCTTCCACCCTCCATTACGATAATACGATCCGCATCCTGTACAGATGAAATACGTTGTGCAATGATTATCTTGGTCGTATCTGGAATAAACTCGCGCAGAGCCTTACGGATCATCGCATCTGTCTTCGTGTCAACCGCGCTTGTTGAATCATCCAAAATCAATATCTTAGGCTTCTTCAGCAATGCCCTCGCAATACACAGTCTCTGCTTCTGACCGCCGGAGACATTTGCCCCGCCCTGTTCAATGTAAGTATCATACTTTCCGGGAAACTGCATGATAAATTCATCCGCATGTGCCAGTTTGCACGCCTGAATCATCTCTTCATCGGTAGCCTCTTTATTTCCCCAGCGGAGATTTTCCTTAATGCTACCGGAAAATAATATATTCTTCTGCAGAACGACAGAGACCTGGTTTCGCAAGGTGTCCAGATCATATTGCTTTACGTCTGCACCGCCCACCTTTATATTCCCTTCCGTCACATCATACAGACGTGAAATCAGCTGAATAAGGGTGGATTTCGAGGATCCGGTTCCACCGATAATACCAATTGTCTCACCCGATCTTATGTGAAGGTTGATATCAGCCAGAGCCATTCGCTCTGCTCTTTTTGAATATTTAAAGCTTACATCATTAAAATCAATCGATCCATCCTCCACCTCGTAAA
>CAMKHH010000213.1 GCA_946412445.1 uncultured Eubacterium sp. | reverse complement strand
TCCCAACTCCCTATATTGCTGTAATAAAATTTCCGGCAGCACCATATAACTGATACGGATAGAGGGTGCAATTGCCTTTGAAAATGTCCCTATATAAATCACTGTCTCATGCTGATCATATCCCTGTAAAGCGGGGATTGGCTTTCCTCTATACCGAAATTCCGAATCATAATCATCTTCAATCAGATATCTTCCAGGCTGCCGTTTCGCCCATGTCAGAAGCTGAAGTCTCCTTTTTAAAGGCATAACCATTCCCATAGGAAATTGGTGGGAAGGCATCACATACGCAATCCCGGCACCGCTTTCTTCCAGCTCTTGGGGCTTCATGCCGGCTTCATCCAAGGGAATCGACACAACTTCATGACCCAGGCTTCTGAAACACCTCCATGCATTGTCATAAGAGGGGTTCTCCATGGCAATTTTACTGTTTTTACCCAGAAGCATAGAGAGCAGCATCAACAGGTAGTCATTCCCTGCCCCAACCACAATCTGTTCTGCCACCGCCTCCACTCCTCTGGCGTGATGCAGGTAACTGGCAATGGCTTCACGAAGCTTCCACTCTCCCTGGCTGTTCCCCAGTTGAAACAGCCCCACATCCTCATCAGACAATACCTGTCTGGAAATCTTTCTCCATATGTTCTGTGGAAAACCCGCAGGGTCAATTCCATTTACCGCAAAATCAATGCTGTATTCCTCTCTTCTCCGCTTTGTTGCCCGGCCTGTTCTTCCTTTATTCGTCCCCACCTGAACAAAGCCCTCGATATCACAGGCAAAATGCCCTATACAGGGCCGGCTTTCCAGATAACCTTCAGATTCCAGCTGCTCATATGCTAAGTCTACTGTACTTCTGCTCACGGTGAGCTGCCTGGACAAGGCCCTTGAGGAAGGAAGCTTCTCACCAGACATAATTTTTCCATTAGCTATCTCATTTTTTATATACCGGTAGATTTGTTCATAGAGTGGTATACCGCCGTTATGCTCGAGTGAAATCAACAGCTCCTTCATTACCAATGCCTCCTTACACCCAACCTTTGCAAGGCTCTTATCTCTGAGATGGAAGTTTAAATGAACTTTTTAATGAAACAATCCGGTTAAATACCATATCTTCAGGCTTTGAGTCATTCGAATCCACACAGAAGAACCCGTTTCTCACAAACTGGAACTTGTCATAAGCCTTTGCACCTGCAAAATTGGACTCCAGCATACATTCTTTTAATATGGTCAGGGAGTCAGGATTCAGGTTCAAAGAACCATCCTCGTTATAAACACCTTTTTCCTCATCAATGATATTCTCATATAAGCGGCACTCTGTTTTCAATGCCGTGGAGGCTTCTACCCAGTGAATGGTTCCTTTTACTTTCCGTCCATCCGGGGAATTTCCCCCTTTTGATGCAGGATCATAGGTGCAGTGAATCTCTGTGATCTCTCCTGACTCATCCTTTTCAAAACCTGTACAGGTAACAAAGTACGCATTCATCAGACGGACTTCATTCCCCGGAAACAGCCGGAAATATTTTCTTGGCGGTTCCTCCATAAAATCATCCTGTTCAATATAGAGTTCACGTCCAAAAGTAACCTTCCGGGTACCAAGTTCAGGATTTTCCAGATTATTTGGAACCTCAAGTTCCTCAGTCTGCCCATGGGGGTAGTTGTCAATAATGAGCTTTACAGGCTTTAGTACCGCCATCATACGCGGTGCTTTCAACTTCAGATCCTCACGGATGCAATACTCCAACATAGCATAATCCACAGAGCTCTGTGCTTTCGACACTCCGCAGAGTTCTACGAACAATTTAACGGATTCCGGTGTGAATCCACGCCGTCTGAGTGCTGCAATAGAGACAAGACGCGGGTCGTCCCAGCCATCCACAATTCCTTCTTCCACCAATTTCTTGATATAGCGCTTTCCTGTAACGACATTGGTCAGATACAGTTTTGCAAACTCAATCTGCCGCGGCGGCATCTTAAATCCCACTTCACGGACCACCCAGTCATAGAGCGGACGATGATCTTCAAATTCAAGTGTACAGATGGAGTGCGTAATCCCCTCAATCGCATCTTCAATCGGATGGGCAAAGTCATACATCGGATAGATACACCACTTATCACCTGTATTATGGTGCGTCATATGAGCCACACGATAAATAACCGGATCGCGCATATTGATGTTGGGTGACGCCATGTCAATTCTTGCACGCAGCACCTTACTTCCGTCAGCATATGCTCCTTCTTTCATCCCTTTGAATAATTCCAGGTTTTCCTCTACGCTCCGGTTTCTGTAGGGGCTTTCCTTTCCAGGTTCTTTTAACGTGCCGCGATACTCTCTGATCTGCTCTGCGGTCAGATCACATACAAAAGCCTTGCCTGCTTCAATGAGTTTCACCGCCGCCTCATACATCTGTTCAAAGTAATCCGATGCAAAATACAAATGCTCCTTCCAGTCTGCACCGAGCCACTGGATATCCTCTTTTATGGACTCCACAAATTCTGTCTTCTCTTTGGTCGGATTGGTATCGTCAAAACGTAAATTGAACTGCCCTTGATACTGCCTGGCCAGACCATAATTTAACAGAATTGATTTTGCGTGTCCGATATGAAGATATCCGTTAGGTTCCGGCGGAAACCTCGTACATACATGATCATAAACTCCTTCTGCCAGGTCCTTGTCAATTGCCTGTTCAATAAAATTCCTGGAAGTCACTTCTTTTTCCATCGAATCTCCTCCTGATTGCATTATCTCATATTCTATAGTGTACTTAGTGTACTAAATCATACCACATATTCTTCTTTTTTCAAAGGTTTTTCGCAAAATCATCAGTTTTGCGGATTTCTCTGTATTTTTAGCGTAAAGTATGCTAAACTATAAAGATGTGTCTTAAAGAATAATAAGAAAGAATAGGTATAACATGAATTTTAGTGAATTAAATCTTCGCAAAGAAATCCTTAAATCCGTCTCTGAGATGGGTTATGAGGAAGCAACAGATATCCAGGCCGGTTCCATCCCTTCAATTTTAGAAGGCCAGGATGTAACCGGGCGTTCCAGTACAGGTACTGGAAAAACAGCTGCTTTTGGTCTCCCGCTGGTACAGCGGACGGCTGAAAATTCTGACAGATCCAGTGTTCTGATCCTGGCTCCTACCAGAGAGCTTGCTCTTCAGATTACGGAGGAAATCCGTAAATATGCAAAATATCTCCCCAGCATCAGTGTAGCCTGCATCTATGGCGGACAGCCTATGGACGGTCAGATTCGTTCTTTAAAGAGGGCACGGATTGTAGTAGGCACTCCCGGTCGTATCATGGATCATATGCGCAGAAAAACCTTAAAATTGGATCATCTGAAAACAATTGTGCTGGATGAAGCTGATGAGATGCTGAACATGGGATTTATCGATGATATCCGTACAATCCTGGAAAGTGCTCCCGCGCAGCGGCAGACAATTCTGTTCAGTGCAACTTTATCCCAGGAAATCTTAAAAATCACAGAGGAATTCCAGACCGAGACTGTCTTTGTAAAAGCAGATAAAGGTCAGAAAACTGCAGCAATGATCCATCAAAGCTTTTATTATGTACCAAAAGAACAAAAAAGTGATGCTCTGAAGCTCCTTTTAGAATATACACAGCCGAAAAAATGTCTGGTTTTCTGTAACACCAAACGTATGGTCGACGAACTGTCGGAAGCTCTTCGGGAAAGTGGATATAAGGCAATAGGGATACATGGTGATTTGAAACAGAACCAGAGGAATTCCGTAATGCGTGACTTCAAATCCGGACGTGCCAGGATTCTGATAGCAACAGATGTGGCTGCCCGCGGTATCGATGTAGATAATATAGAAGCAGTTTTTAATTATGACGTTCCTCAGGAGCTGGAATACTATGTTCACAGGATTGGACGTACCGGAC
>CAMKHH010000212.1 GCA_946412445.1 uncultured Eubacterium sp. | reverse complement strand
TTTCTGGAATTTAACTATATGATCATGCAGAGCTTTGATTTTTACCAGTTGTTCCAAAACTACGGCTGCAATATGCAGTTCGGAGGTGATGACCAGTGGAGCAATATGCTTGGGGGGACAGAATTGATCCGCCGTAAGCTGGGCAAGGATGCTTATGCTATGACCATTACGCTGCTGTTGAATTCTGAAGGAAAGAAGATGGGAAAAACCCAATCCGGTGCTGTTTGGCTGGACCCGGACAAAACCTCTCCATTTGATTTTTATCAGTACTGGAGAAATGTGTCCGACGCGGATGTTTTAAAATGTCTTCGTATGTTGACGTTTCTCCCCATTGAACAGATTAATGAAATGGATCACTGGGAAGGCAGCCAGTTAAATCAGGCAAAGGAGATTCTGGCTTACGAGCTGACAGGCCTGGTTCATGGCGAAGACGAAGCGAAAAAGGCCGAAAGCGGATCCAAAGCATTGTTTACGGGCGGCGGAGATTCGGAACACATGCCGACAGAAGAATTGTCAGATGAAGATTTTAACGAGGATAGTATAGATATCATCACACTGCTTCAAAAAGCAGGTCTGGTTGCAAGCAGAAGTGATGGAAGGCGTGCGGTTGAACAGGGAGGCGTAACTCTGGATGGAGAGAAAGTAGCGGATATCAGACATACTCTGACCAGAGATGATTTTGGCGAGGAAGGCATCATTGTACGAAAAGGCAAGAAGAAATACAAAAAAGTTTGCGTCAGATAAGGACTTGTGATATCATAAATGGTAGCTTTTAGCGAGTTTTAGGAGGAACAGTCGTGGAAAAATATGGCGTGAATGATCTCAGAAGAATGTTTTTGGAATTCTTTGAGAGTAAAGGACATCTGGCGATGAAGAGTTTTTCTTTAGTGCCACAGAATGATAAAAGCTTATTGTTGATTAATTCAGGTATGGCTCCGCTGAAACCATACTTTACGGGGGCGGAGATACCGCCGAGAACCCGGGTTACCACTTGCCAGAAGTGTATCAGGACCGGTGATATTGAAAATGTTGGAAAGACTGCACGTCACGGAACTTTCTTTGAGATGCTTGGGAATTTCTCTTTTGGAGACTATTTTAAACACGAAGCAATCCGATGGTCCTGGGAATTTCTGACGGAGGTAGTTGGACTTGACCCGGACAGGCTATATCCTTCCGTGTATCTGGAAGACGATGAGGCATTTGATATATGGAACAAGGAAATCGGTATTGCACCGGATAGAATTTTCCGTTTTGGAAAAGAGGATAATTTCTGGGAGCATGGCTCCGGTCCCTGCGGCCCCTGCTCCGAGATTTACTACGACCGTGGAGAGAAGTATGGCTGTGGGGAGCCGGGCTGCACGGTTGGATGTGAATGTGACCGGTATATGGAAATTTGGAATAATGTATTTACACAGTTCAACAATGATGGGAAAGGCAACTATACAGAATTAGAGCAAAAGAACATTGATACAGGGATGGGACTGGAACGTCTGGCTGTCGTTGTGCAGGATGTGGATTCTCTCTTCGATGTGGATACCATAGAGGCTCTGAGGAACAAAGTCTGTGAAATTGCGGGGGTGACTTATGGTACCGACCGTGAGACAGATGTATCCATTCGCCTGATTACAGATCACATCCGTTCTGCAACGTTTATGATTTCGGATGGGATCATGCCCACGAATGAAGGACGCGGTTATGTACTCCGCCGTTTGATCCGCCGTGCGGCCAGACACGGCAGGCTTCTTGGAGTCAGTCATCTGTTCCTTGCAAAGCTCAGCGACTCTGTTATCCAGGGCAGTAAGGACGGATATCCGGAGTTGGAAGAGAAAAAGGATTTTATCTTCAATGTATTGAATAACGAAGAAAAACAGTTTCATAAGACAATTGATCAGGGGCTTGGTATCTTAAGTGAGATGGAAGAAAAACTTACGGCGGAAGGAGCAACCACCTTAAGTGGAGAGGATGCATTCAAATTATATGATACCTATGGATTCCCTGTGGACCTGACGAAAGAAATTCTGGAAGAAAAGGACTATAGAATTGATGAAGAAGGTTTCAGAAAATCCATGGACGAGCAGCGTAACAGAGCCAGGGAGGCTCGTGAAGTGTCCAATTATATGGGAGCGGATGCCACTGTTTATGACCAGATTGATCCTTCGGTCACAACGGAATTTGTGGGTTATGATCGCCTGACCGTGACATCCAAGGTTACAGTCCTGACGACAGAAACCGATTTGGCAGATGCATTGATGGAAGGTCAGAAAGGTACAATTTTTGTGGAGAAAACCCCTTTCTATGCCACCATGGGCGGACAGATTGGTGACTGCGGTACCATCAGAACAGATAATGGCATCTTTGAAGTGGAAGAAACCATCAAGCTTCCGGGCGGAAAATACGGACATGCAGGCATTATGAAGAGTGGTATGATTTCTGTTTCAGACATTGCAGTTCTGGAGGTTTCTGCGGAAGCCAGACGGGCAACGGAGAAAAACCACAGTGCAACGCATCTCTTACAGAAAGCCCTGAAAAAAGTTCTGGGAACTCATGTAGAGCAGAAAGGTTCCTTTGTTGCACCGGCCAGGCTGCGTTTTGACTTCGCACACTTTGCCGCTATGACGGCAGAAGAGCTGGACCAGGTGGAAAAGCTGGTGAATCAGGAAATCCAGGCGCAGCTGGAAGTAAGCACTGACATCATGAAAATTGAGGATGCAAAGAAATCAGGAGCGATGGCTCTGTTTGGTGAAAAATATGGAGACAGCGTCCGCGTTGTATCTATGGGGGACTTTTCAAAGGAACTCTGCGGCGGTACACATGTTCACAATACCGGGGAGATTATGCTGTTTAAGATTATCTCAGAATCGGGAATCGCAGCGGGTGTCCGTCGTATTGAAGCATTGACAGGCAATGGTGTTATCGCATATTATAAGGAGCAGGAAGAACTATTGGGCCAAGCTGCAAAAGAATTGAAGTGTAATCCTTTGGAAGTGGGTGAAAAGATTACCCATATGCAGTCCGAGTTAAAAACTTTGCACAGTGAGAATGAATCTTTGAAGAGCAAGCTTGCACAGATCTCCATGGGAGATGTCAGTGACAAAATCCTGGAGGTAAGCGGTATCAAACTTTTAGCAACATCTGTTGCAGATGTGGATATGAATGGTCTTCGCGATTTAGGAGACCAGTTAAAGGATAAGCTCGGTGAAGGTGTGGTGGTTCTTGCATCAGCCAAAGAAGGCAAGGTCAGCCTGCTTGTTATGGCAACCGATGAAGCACAGAAGAAGGGAGCCCATGCAGGAAAACTCATCAAAGAGCTTGCCTCGGTAGTCGGAGGCGGTGGAGGCGGCCGTCCCAATATGGCGCAGGCAGGAGGCAAGGATGCTTCTAAGATTCCGGATGCAATTGCAAAAGCAGCAGAAATCCTGAAAAAGCAGATTGACTGAGTTAAGTGCCTTATCGAAAAAAAGAGTTGACGAATTTGAAATATCTGCTATAATTAATCTAGTGCAAAAAAATACCCAAACAGTTGTATTTAAGCACAATCTACAACTGGAGGGAGGTTAGGTGTGAGTCTATGTCAAATGTAATCGTAAAAGAGAATGAGACGTTGGATAGCGCTTTACGCAGATTCAAGCGTAGCTGTGCAAAAGCAGGCATTCAGCAGGAAATTCGCAAGAGAGAACATTACGAGAAACCAAGCGTTCGTCGTAAAAAGAAATCTGAAGCTGCGAGAAAGCGTAAATATAATTAATGTGCTGATTAGGAGGCTGCCGCAAGACATATACTTGTGGCGGCCTCTTTTCGCATAAAATATATGGATTTGATCCTCAGGAGAGCGTGAGACATGAAAAAGTTTTTTCGGTTAATTTCCAATAGGGTTGTTCTGGTTGCCGTTGTGTTGTTCTTACAGTTGTTT
>CAMKHH010000211.1 GCA_946412445.1 uncultured Eubacterium sp. | reverse complement strand
GTATAAGGCAATTCCGCAGAATTCGCAATTCCATTAACCAGTGTTTTTCTTCTCTGATTAAAGGATGCACGGATCAGACGGAACATCAATTTTTCATCTTTTAGCTGTACCGGAGAATTATCATGTAACTTCAGGCAAATAACCGCACTCCCTACTTTAGGACGGGGAATAAAACAGTTTGGAGGTACATATGCCGCAATATAGGGCTGTGCATAGTACTGTACTGCCAGCGACAGCGCTCCATATTCTTTTGTTCCCGGTCCCACCTGCATCCGCTCAGCTACTTCTTTTTGTACCATAACTGTGATAGACTCCAGAGGTACATGATTTTCAAACAGCCCCATGATAATTGGCGTCGTAATATAGTATGGCAGGTTTGCCACAACTTTTATCGGCTTCCCGGCATTTTTCTCCTGTGCCAGAGTATTTAAATCAACCTTCAGGATATCTTCGTTCAATATGGTTACATTGTCATATTCTCTTAATGTGTCTTTTAGAATAGGTATCAAATTCTGGTCAATTTCTACAGCGTATACCTCTCTGGCGGACGATGCCAGATATTGCGTCATAGTTCCAATCCCCGGGCCGATTTCAACCACGAAGTCATCGGGTCCTATCCCGGCCGCAGCTATGATTTTATCTAATACATGCGTATCAATCAGAAAGTTTTGTCCAAATTTCTTCTGAAAATTAAAACCATACTTCTGCAGTACGGCTATAGTGCTTTGAGGATTTCCTAAGGTAGGAAGAGGTCTTTCCATATATATTCTCCTTAATTAGTTAAAGGGACAAAAGCTTTTCCACTTTGTCCCTTTCATCATTAAATATCAAAATCTTTCTCATACAGGATGATTCTATTCTGGTCGTCCGTACGTTTACCCGACATTTTCCGGCCAAACCTTCTGGTTCCTCTTCCGGCTCTGGCAATCGCTTTATCGACCATTAATTTTACCTTGCTTATCGTCATAGGTTCATTCTCAGTCTGATTATCGCCTATCAGAGTGTAGAGTGCAAGCACTCCCATCTCATCCATCTTATAACCACTTTCTCTGGCATAAGTTCTTGCGAAAGTAACCAGTTCATCATTGGTAAATACAGGAATAGATATCACCGTATCAAATTTTTTCGCAAATTCCGGGTTGTTGCGAAGCAATCCACGCATGCTGGTCTTTTCATCCTCTAAAATCACAATCATACTGTCCGTCCTGAATTCCATTGCCTTATTCAGCTTCTGTATGATGTTGGGATATAAGAGTCCGGCACGCTCAATCAGAAGGAATCCTCCTGACATCTTTGAAACCACCGCAGCAGGATCCTTTTTATTCAAATCGGAGGCATCAATGCAGGCATACTTAGCTGCCGGCAGCCCCAGATCCTTACAGATTGCAATAATTACACCCGTTGACAACCGGGTTTTACCCGTTCCATATCCGCCCATAATGGCAATGTTTCCATGCTTGGACGTTTTCTCACTTGCATGTTCATATACCCCTGAAAGCGCCTCCAGGATCTGTTGATCTATGCCGGGGACCTTGGCAAAATATGAAAAAATCCTCTTCTGCTCATCCGTAAAGCGATCCGGATTTCCCTCGTTCAAAATCCTGATTCTGCGCTCCTCCGGAGTCTCTTCATGGAGTACCTCTTCGATAGACATCGGTACCGTATTGCCCGATGCTCCAAAGCGTTTTGTCTCACTTTCTATATGTTCAGGAAGTATCTCGCGTGTTGCATCAGGCGCGTTCTCGCGAACCGGATCATAACGTTTTGTTCCGTCTCCCTCATCTAACTCCTCTGCTCTTTCGATATCCGGCACCACAATGGTATTCAGAGATGCCTCATACGCACCGTGGGGGGAATCCTGTATCACAGTGCTCAAATCCGGCAAAACTTGCGTTGTTGTATTCCCAGTCTCTTCCTCCCCGGTCTGTTTTAAAGCCGGTTCGTCTTCCTGTCCTTTGAAATCCCCGGTTGACAGTTCCTCGGAAAACTGACCCGCCGTTTCCTTCAGCAAAGCTTCCAGATCAAGCTCCTCCTCCGGGGAATCCTCCTGTGGCATTTTTTTATTCAGTTCAACTGTGTATTCCGAATCATCGGAATGCTCTTGCTTTTCAGGTTCCGTCCTGGTCAATATCTTTCCGGAGGATTCGGGTTTTATCCGGGCTTCCGCTTCCATCAGCTCAGGTTCCAAATCCTGCACAAGGATTTCCCCGGTATCTCCTCTGGAAGCAGCATCCTCCTGCTGTTCTTCCTGGGGCAGCTTCAGTCCGGAAAACACCTCCTGAATGCTCTTGGCAAGCTGTTCCTTCAAGTCCACCGTCTTACCCAAAAACTCAGGTGAATTCACCGGCATGTGATCTAATCCGGCCTCTCTGCCGGATTCATCCAGCTTTGCCCTGTCATTATTAGCCTCCTGCGTAATGGCAGCTCCCGCGCTGTCCATCTTCCGTAGCAGTTCTGCCGTGCTTTCCTTTGGCCGTTTTTTTACATTCTCCGATATTTTTTCAGGAGATGCCGCAGGTATTGTCTGTGGTATTACAGTTGCCTTCTTCCTGATCTCACCGTTATACTTCTGCTGCTGTGAAGGCGACAGAGGTTCATACTGCATCTTAAGCTGCATGGCCTTCATCACATATCTGCCTTCGGCGAACCAGAGAATCAGGTCATCGCAAGTCTCCACACACTTATCCTGTTTACCTGCCTGACTATATAATCTTGCCAGTTCATATGCCCAGCGTTCTGTATATTCTCTTTCCCTGTAATCCTCAAGAATTGCAATCTGATCGTCCAGAGGAGCGCGCTGCGCCTTATATATTTTATACTTTAATATGAATCTGGAGTTATCATTGGGGGCCGCATCCACAAATTGTGAATAATAGTCGGCTGCGTTTTCCGTCTCCCCAAGTTTCAGCGAAATCTCTACCAGGCGATACAATACCATCTTTCCAACCACGGAACGGCTGTGTGCCAGTAACAGAATCTCTTTACAGCGTTCATACTTTTTATTCACTTCATAAATATCAGCAACCATGCCGAGCGTCTTTATGCTCTTTACACGCCGCCAGTCGATACTGTCTGCAATCTGTAAAGCGCCTTGATAATCCTGCTTTTCCACCAGACTGGTCAGATCGTCTAACTTCATGCGATATTCTGTCTTATCCAACGTATTCACCTCGAAATTTATTCTCCCCAGAGTTGTTCATAGTTGAACTAATTTTAACACAACGATATCCCCTTGTCAAAATGTGATTTTATCCAAATTCCAGATTTCATCCACATACTGGGCAATCGTACGGTCGGAGGTGAATTTTCCTGATTTTGCAACATTTAAAATTGCTGTTTTTGCCCATCCGGTTTTATCCCTGTATCTGCTTTCTACCTGTTCCTCGGCAACTGTATAGGCCTTAAAGTCTCCCATAATAAAATACATGTCTGCCGGATCCCCATTCCGGCTGTATAAAAGAGAATCATGGATATCCCGGAAGCAGTTTGCATCTCCATTGGAATATGTGCCATTGATCAGCTGGTCCACCACTTTACGAAGCCCCGGGTCATGATTATAATAGTCCATAGGGTTATAGCCGCCATGGTTTTCATAATTGATAACTTCCTCTGCAGAAAGGCCGAAAATTACTGCGTTTTCTTTTCCTACCTCCTCCACAATTTCCACATTGGCACCATCCATGGTTCCTACTGTCAGTGCACCGTTCAGCATAAATTTCATGTTTCCCGTACCAGAGGCTTCCTTACTGGCTGTGGAAATCTGTTCTGATACATCTGCAGCAGCAAAAATCAGTTCTGCATTACTTACACGATAATCTTCTATGAATACAACCTTAATTCTCCCCTTGATGGCAGGATCATTGTTCACCACATCTCCCACGCTGTTGATCAGCTTAATAATCGATTTTGCACGTTCATAG
>CAMKHH010000210.1 GCA_946412445.1 uncultured Eubacterium sp. | reverse complement strand
GGATTGGGAATACAGACATCTACATGCCCTACCGGGGATATACGAATTATTACGAAGCACCAAATGTGTTCTTTTCTGTATTGTTTGTGGTTTTGGCTGTACAATATGTTTTTTATCTGTTCCATGCAAAGGAAAGCCTTCGTCAAAAGGTTACACAATGGTCGCTGGTCTTTCTGACCGGTGCTGCATTACTCCTCATGACGGGCAGTCTGATTTTTAATGGATTTTCATCTCCATTTTCGAGGCATACATTTGTATTGATGCCTTTGTTTGCACTGTTGACTGCAAAAATGACGGATGTGATTTTTACCGAAAAGTTTTTTCATATCCCCGGAGCTCTTATAACCGGGGGCTGCAGCAGTATACTTTATTTTCTTTGTTATAAAAGAATTGCACTGACACCTTCGGTAAAGCTGAATATCCTGATTTTATGGGGAAGCGTACTCCTTATGATTCTGCTTCTGTTTCTGGTGTCCCGTAAAAAAACTTTGTCCGGGCTGACTCCGTCCATACTGTTTGTATTGCTGGCATCTATTACCGCATTCAGTGTCATCAGTGACTCACATATAACAGCCAGAGGACGGTCCTCTGTTTCAAAGGGAGATGCGGATTATTTTGATTACCTGTATAATTTTGACATGGAATCTCTGCTGAATTACGTAAAAAATACAGATCCGGCTTTTTACCGTCTGGAAAAAACATATGCCAGGGCTTCTTACAGTATGGAATCCTGCGCACAGGATTACCGTGGCATAGGTACCTATAATTCAACGATGAACAAAAACCTGATCGAATTTACTGAAAAAATCATTCCGAATATGAACCTGTTTAATTTCTCCAGAACCACATACCGCCACATCGCGCATGATGATGTATTTGCCACTTTATTTGGAATTAAATATCTTGTGACCGAAGACGGAAATTACAGCAGTGACGCTTATCGGCTGGTAAAGCAATTTGGATCTTTATACCTGTATCAGAATCAATATGCGGCATCTGTCGGACGTCTGTACACACAAACCGTGGATCAGGCTGCCTATGAAGCCTCCGCACCTTCGATTGATGCTTCCGGGCTTTTAGCGCAAACAGCAATCACAGAATCACCCGGCCCGCTCTCCGTTCCCGCCGATTATTTGAGTGCCTTTACAAAACGCAGTCTGCCTGATTATGTGTCGTATGATTCACCTGAGCTCAGTGCCTTCCTGAATCCTGATGCGAAAGCCATCAGCTGGACAACCGATGTAAATATACCACTAAAGCCGGAGCTTTCCGGCCAGAATGCCCCTGTTACTATGAATTTTAACATTTACTCGGACTTGCCTCCCGCCATTACTTTTATTACAAATAACGGCAGGACAGACACCTCAAGCTTTGAGCTTACCCGATTGGCATATTCCGAAGATTCAAATTATGCCGTCTCCCTCACGATACCAGCCGATACAAAATATCTGCACTGTATCACGCATTATCAGGGTGTGGAGTTCACACTAAGCGGTATTTCCTTTACCTCACAAACTTCTGCCGGAAGCTTATCCAAAGATCCCGGTATTGTTGTGAATAATACCACGAATGACAGTAAACTGACGGGAAGCATTGCGGCTGACAAGGACAGCCTTGCATTTTTCGCCATTCCCTACGAGACAGGCTGGCAGGCGGCCGTTGATGGGAAACCTGTGGAACTCATTCGGACAGACTATGGATTCTCAGGGTTTTATGTCACAGCCGGCAGCCATACGTTTACGCTCACCTACAGTGCTCCCTTACTAAAAGAAGGAATACTTTTAAGCGGAGTATCTTTTCTTGTTTTCCTTTCACTCACATGGATATCCAGAAACAGAAACGCCCGGCAGTTATAACTGCCGGGTGCAAGCCCTTATTACTGGACCGTAATATCAGGTTCTCTTATTTTTATTCTTGACCATTACCACGATAATCAGCACAATTCCCAGAAAAACAAGTCCGGATAAAACACCCATCGCAATATAGGCGCCCATATCGGCCCTTTTAATGGTTGTGTCTGAATCAGAGATTCCGGACTCCTTCTCCGGCTCAGGCGTAGCTTCCGGTTCTTCGGAGGGTGTGGGTTCAGCCGTCTTCTGTTCATACTCCTTCTTCGTTAATGCTGTGTTTTCATAAACGATTTTATTATCGGATGTCTGTATCTTCCCATCCTCATTTGCTTTAAAATTCGTAAATCCATAATCCATGAGAAGTGTGGTATCTCCATACACCGCATCATCTCCCAGGCCATACATTACAACCGCAATTAATTCCAGTCCTTCCCGTTCTGCATAAGTTACAAGTGTACTCTGGGACGCATCGGTATACCCTGTCTTGCCTCCCACACAGCCCGTATAACTCCAATTGGTTCCTTCCAGCAGCATCTTATGGTGGTTGGCATAATCCCGGGCTCCTGACAGATTGGTGGCCGGCACTACGTATTCCCGGGTATTTACAACTTTCTGGAAAGTTTCATTCTTTAAGGCTGCCTGGGCAATTAATGCCATGTCATGAGCGGATGTATAGTGATCTTCATCCGGAAGGCCGTTTGCATTGTTAAAATGTGTGTTTATACATCCCAGCTCTCCGGCCTTCTGATTCATCATGTTAACAAAATTTTCAACGCTGCCTCCGATGGTCTCAGCCACCTGGCTGGAGACATCGTTTGCAGACTTAAGCATAATCATGTAGATGCACTGTTCCATCGTAAATGTTTCCCCAAGTTTGGGAATGATATTAGAACTTCCCGAATAGGCATCTGCCATACCTGTCTGAGTAAATGTTACCTGCGTTTCAGGCGTGCTGTTTTCTATGGCCACCAAAGATGTCATGATTTTTGTAATGCTTGCAGGATATCTCTGGTCATCCATTCCCTTATCGTAGAAAATCTGCCCTGTCTTTGCATCCAGCAAAATTCCGGTGCCGCTGGAAATATCGGGCGCCTGAGGCCATCCCTGCCAGCTGTTTGTTTCGACCGGAAATACATTTGCATTATTAACTGCTGCCCCTGCATACATTGTCATATTCGCACAAATCAGTGCCACCGCGGCTAAACCTGCCACCGCTTTTTTTGTCATTCGCTTTAACCGCATTTTGATATTACTCTCCTAACCCACTTTCAATTGCCAAGGCCAAGGCTTCCAGAGCCTCTTCTTCATCCTCTCCATCACACTTCAGTTCAATCACATCCCCGGACTTTACACATGCCCCAAGAACGCTTAAGACACTTTTCGCATTCGCTGCGCCGGTCTTGATTTTATCCTCGTATTCAAAGGTAATCAGCGATTTATAATTCATCGCCTTATTACACAGGATTCCTGCAGGTCTTAAGTGAAGACCTGAAGGATTTATAACTTTGACCTTTCTGCTAACCATAAATACTTCCTCCTATATATTGCCTGACCTTACGGGCCCGTATTCGTACCCTGGACTTTCTGTTTGAGATGTACGGTTGTCTTGAGTGCATCTACAAGTTCATACCCATCCGGCAGTTTAATACCAACATCGACGGGATAATCGCCTTCCCCTTTACCGGTAAGATCGATGGAAGCATCAATCATGGAGGCAGGATCAAAGGTTTCGAGTAAATCATCCGACGCTTTAATCCGAATCGGCAAGGTAGGCTGATCATAAGAGAGACTCATATTTTCGCCCAGTCCATTCGTTTTTATCGCCTCCACATCCAGATCAAATTCTTTACTTCCATTGGGAAGGATTGTCACATTGATGACAATGGCGGTCGCGCTTTCGCTCGGACGTATCATACCATCCTTATCAAACACACTGCTAAGCTCCAGGGTTCCCCGCACGTCCGATTTTTGATTCTTTATATCAACCACTTCCTTCGAAACGGGAATCGTCATCTGGTTTCCATTCTGCTCCAGTTCTGCCAGTGCCTCATCTGTCCCTACAACCGTAATTTCTGAAGGCGAGGTAATGAT
>CAMKHH010000209.1 GCA_946412445.1 uncultured Eubacterium sp. | reverse complement strand
TGAAATTACAGGAGTTTTTTAACCGGAATCAGAATGTTGCCGTTGCATTTTCAGGTGGGGTGGATTCCTCTTATCTTTTATATGAGGCAAAAAATGCAGGAGCCAGAGTACATGCCTACTTTGTGAAAGGTGCATTTCAACCTGAATTTGAACTGGAGGATGCGAAAAAAGTGGCGGAACAGACAGGAGTACCTATGACAATTTTATCCGTTGATGTCCTGTCCAATGAAACTGTGACTGCTAACCCATCCAACAGATGTTACTATTGTAAACAGACAGTTTTTAATTTAATCAAAGATACTGCAAAAAAAGATGGATTTACAATTCTGCTGGACGGTACCAATGCTTCTGATGATGTAGCAGATCGTCCCGGAATGAAGGCTTTGGAGGAATTGAAGGTCTTATCTCCATTAAGAGAGGCTGGACTTACAAAAGACGAGATACGGCGGCGTTCTAAAGAATACGGGCTTTTCACCTGGGACAAGCCAAGTTATGCATGTCTTGCAACCCGAATCCCCACAAACCAGAAAATCACAAAAGAGGAGCTTGCACGTGTAGAGCACAGTGAATCCTTCCTGATGCAATTAGGTTTCAGCGATTTTCGGGTCCGGACCATCGGGAATGTTGCAAAAATACAGGTAAAAGAGGAGCAGCTTAATAAGATTCTCCAACACAGGTCACTTATCTTAAAAGAACTGCTGCCCCTCTATCAGGATGTGCTGTTGGATCTGAAAGTAAGATA
This sequence comes from uncultured Eubacterium sp., assembly GCA_946412445.1. Taxonomy (GTDB): domain Bacteria; phylum Bacillota; class Clostridia; order Lachnospirales; family Lachnospiraceae; genus Novisyntrophococcus. Next base: position 3,207 of record CAMKHH010000209.1, on the reverse strand, counting down.
AGATTTACTCAGGAATATCAGCACGCTTCAATTTCTTTGATATTAAATTCATCCCCTGCCGCAAGGCAGGTGGATGAGCTTCCACAATTGGGACAGATCTTTTTATACTCTAATGTGGAATATGTCTTTTTACAGTCCTCGCAGAGTGTAACTGCAGGAATTTCTTTAATCTTCAGTTCCGCTTCTTTTAAAAGTTCTGATTTTGCCCGAAAGTATTTCCAACAATCTGTGAGATACTCAGGTATGACACCGCTGACCTCTCCAATCTCCAGGGTCACAGATGCCACCCGGGTAAGTTGCTCTTCTTTGGAGACTTCCTCTATGGAACGGGCAACACGAGTAACTAATCCTAATTCATGCATCCTTATATCCTCTTTTCCCGCTTTATTTAACAGTCTCTTTATTACGGATAATCTTAATCTGCCGTTTTAGAGCATAGGGCAGGATCTTTTTCATCTTATCCTCGCTTCTCACCATTCTGCTTGCATCCGGCAGCTCTCTGTTCAGGTGTATCGCATCGAATTCACATTTTGTTGTACATACGCCACAGCCGATACAGCGGTTAAAGTCTACTACCGAAGCACCACAGCCCAGACATCTGGCAGTTTCTGCTTTTACCTGTTCCTCTGTAAACGGAAGGCGGGTATCGGAAAAGGTACGCTTAGGATCTACCCCCTCTTTATGTCCGGGGCGCTGACGTACCCAATTGTTATAGCTCTCTTTTGGAATCTCCAGACTGTCTTTATCCAATTGGATAAATTCTCTTCTGTTACGTCCTATCGTCAGACTCTGTCCATCATGGACAAAGCGATGGATGGATACTGCGCCTTCCTTGCCGGCCGCAATAGCATCGATGGCAAATAAAGGACCCGTATACACATCGCCGCCTGCAAAGATATCCGGCTGCTCTGTCTGAAAGGTAAGCGGATCAGCAACAACACCATTTCCCCGTCCCAGGTTTACCTTACTTCCTTTCAGAAGATTTCCCCAGATAATACTCTGTCCGATACTTACCAGAACGTTGTCACAGATTACAGTAATACATGTATTCTCATCATACTGAGGATTAAAACGTCCGTTGCTGTCTTTTACTGCAGTACATTTTTTAAATACAACTCCTGTGACTTTTCCAGCCTTTGTTAAGATCTCTTTCGGTCCCCAGCCGTTATGAAGATGGATACCCTCCTCCAGAGCTTCAGCCACTTCGTCTTCTGCCGCCGGCATAGTCTCCCGGTCCTCCAGACAGTACATACTTACCTCGTCAGAGCCTGCCCGTACTGCACTGCGCGCCACATCAACAGCTACATTGCCGCCTCCTACAACCACAGTACGCCCGGACAGACGAACCGCTTCACTATTATTCACCATATGTAAGAATTCCACCCCGGTAAATACGCCTATGGCATCCTCACCCGGAACACCGGCCTTTCTTCCTCCCTGACATCCAATGGCCAGATAGAACGCGCTATACCCCTGTTCCCGAAGTTCATCGAGGGTAATGTCCCGCCCTACCTCTATATCACACCTAAAATCGACGCCCATCTGACGAAGTACATTGATTTCAGCTTCCAGAACATCTTTTTCCAGCCTGAACCGGGGAATACCATAGGTCAGCATGCCGCCCGGCATCTGATTCTTCTCAAACACTGTAACCGGATAGCCCTTTTGTGCCAGGAAGAATGCACAGCTCATGCCGGCCGGACCCGCTCCGATGACTGCAATCCTTTGGGGATATGGTTTACCAATCTGATTCACCATTGGAGGAATATAGCGGGTGTCACTGTTTAATTCCTGCATGGCTATAAACTTCTTAACCTCATCAATTGCAACTGCCTGATCGATTGTTCCGCGGGTACATGCCTCTTCACATCTCCGGTTACAGATGCTTCCGCAGACAGCCGGAAAGGGATTCTCTTTTTTTATCAGTTTCAATGCATCCAGATATCGGCCCTGGGAAGCCATCTTGACGTACCCCTGCACAGCTATATGTGCCGGACACTTTGTCTTACAGGGAGCAGTACCGGTGTCATAACAATTGATCTGATTATCATCTCTGTAATTTTCATTCCACTTTTTGGGACCCCACTTTACTGCATCCGGCAGCTCCTGATTGGGATAGATCACCGGTCCATCCTTTGTGCAGAGCTTTTGTCCCAGTTTTACTGCGCCGGCGGGGCAGTATTCCACACACTGTCCGCATGCCACACAGTTTTCAGGATCCACCTTTGCAATATAGGCGGAACGGGACATATTTGGTGTGTTGAACAACTGAGAAGTACGCAGTGCATAGCAGGAACAGACACAACAATTACAGATAGCAAATATCTTATCTTCCCCATCTATGTTGGTAATCTGATGTACCAGGCCATTGTCTTCTGCCCTTTGCAGGACTTCCATCACTTCATCCTCACTGATATAGCGGCCTTTATCTGTCTCTACCAGATAATCCGCCATATCGCCCACACCAATGCACATTTCATCCTCCAGATGTCCACATCCCTCACCCTGGATACGGCGGGAGCGCCGGCAGGAACATGCACCTACCGCATACTTTCCCTTATATTTCTGTACCCAGTGGGAAATATGCTCAATACTGACTGATTTCTGTTCTGCCGGTATCGCCTTCTCCACCGGGATCACATGCATCCCGATTCCAGCTCCTCCAAGAGGTACCATGGGGGTGACCTTCTCAAGAGGAAGGCGGGACATTTCATTAAAAAATCTGGCAATTTCCGGATGTGCCTCCACCTGCTCCTTATTCATGTTCATGAATTCTGCGCAGCCAGGCACAAACATGGGAAGCATGTATTGCTTGTGGTGATCCGCATTCTCCCAGTTATACTCCAATAAGCCAATCACACTCATAGCCTGAAGTAATTCTTCCGTGCGCTTCAGTTCCTTCCCGCATTTCTTCGCTACATCTTCTGCTCTCACAGGTTTCCGGACTTTCATGACAAGTGCTACTTCTGCCATTTCATCTGTGATAACTCCTGCAAGGCCCCAATACTCAGGGTCCTCCACCGTTACCTTATGTCCGATACGGTCTGTAATTTTCTGTCCCAGTTTCAAAATTAACTCTCTGCCCTCTGCCATTCTTTACTCCTTTCCATTCACACTCCGGAATCTGGTCATACCAGTATATGTTATCTTTTTAACATTATACTATTCCATATAATATATGTCAATTTATCATAAAATTTATGTTGG
>CAMKHH010000208.1 GCA_946412445.1 uncultured Eubacterium sp. | reverse complement strand
GGAAATGAAGCTTTCTGATATAGCAAAAGGGAAGCTTGCGCATCAGAATTTTATATCCGAAATCCGAACCTATACCGGGGATCTTATCCAGGAGATAAAGTCGGAGGAAGGAACCTTCCGTCATGACAATCTGACCAATAAAAAATGTCCCCAATGCGGAAAGCGTCTGTTATCTGTGAATGGTAAAAACGCAAAACTGCTGGTATGTCAGGACCGTGCGTGCGGCTACCGTGAAACCATATCACGCACCACAAATGCCCGCTGTCCTGTCTGCCATAAACGTATGGAGATGTATGGACAAGGTGAAGAAGCCACTTTTATCTGCTCCTGTGGTCATAAAGAACGTCTGGACAAGTTTGAGGAACGCCGCAAGAAAGAAGGCGGCGGCGTAACAAAGAAGGATGTGGCAAAATATATGGCAAATCAAAAGAAAGAAGCCGCCAAACCGCTTGGCAATGCGTTTGCTGATGCCTTGAAAGGCATTAAGCTAAATTAAGTTACCATCTTTCATCCGAGACGCCGTTTCTGCATATAGTATTCATGAGAAGTAATATATGAAGGATGGTAAGATTTTGGCAATAAGAATTTTTGTTGATCAGGGACATAATCCCAGCGGTTTTAATGCAGGCGCAGAAGGCTTCGGCTATAGAGAACAGGATATCACTTATATGGTAGGGATTTTTCTGGCCAATATACTCTCAAATGATCCAAGATTTGAAGTACGTGTTTCCAGGCCGACACCTGAGACAGTGCTTGGAACCAGCAATGCCACCAGTTTAAGAGAGCGTGTGTATATGGCGAACAACTGGCCTGCAGATTATTTTATCAGTATACACGTAAACTCCAATCCCAACCCGGAAATAAACGGCAGTGAAGTCTATGTCTATGATCTGGATAGTCCCGCTGCAGAACTGGCGGAACAGGTTCTTCTGGAAATTGTCCGCAGAACCGGTACAAAGAATAATGGCGTACGGGTCAATTCCGCCCTATACGTCTTAAGGCGCACACAGATGCCTTCTATATTAGTTGAACTTGGCTATATTTCAAATTATGACGATGTTCAGAAACTGGTTAATGATCAATACCAGTTTGCATATGGTATCTATGTCGGGCTGCTGAATTACCTTGGTTTACCTCAGATTTTATAAACTGATACCAGGGTCCAAAGGATCGTACCTTTTCATACAGGCATGAAAGATACGGCCTTTTGGCCCTGGTATCAGTTATTGTTTCTTTGTTCCCTTCGTGTCCCTTTTTGCAAGCTTCAGTTTATTCAGGTTGAGTTTTTTATCTTTATATTCTATCTCATATTCCATACGGCTGGCTAAAAGATATGCGTGTTCCATATAGTCCCCTTCGCTAAGACGCATACCCCGGACTCCAAGTGCGGTTTTCTTTTTCTCCGGTATCTCGTTTGCGAGGAATCGCAGAAAATAGCCGCCGTGGCTTTGCAGTACCAGATAGTCGCTTTCATCAAAGATGCCCACCAATATTAGGCAGTCCTGCTCCTCTGCCAGTTTCGTAGCGGCAACTGTACGTTTTGACACATCAAATTCGCGGCCATCCACGACCTTGCACATCCCCTTTTTTGAAACGAATAACAATTTATTCTGTTTTATATGCTCCAGGCTGGAGACAAATACCATCTGTTCCCGGGTACTGCTGTAATTACAGAAATTATCAATTGGTCTTCCCTTATCCCGAAACTTTCCGCCAGGCAAATCCAAAGCTTTCACCATGTGCAGCTTGCCCTGATCTGTGAAAATACATATCTTATCGGTATTCATACACCGAAAAACATATTTATTCTCAGTATCTGCTGATTCTTTATTGCGCTCATAGGTGGCCACATCTACAGTTTTGGCATATCCGAATCGATCCATGAGAAATACAATTTCTGTCTCTTCTATCTTCTGTTCTTCCAGGACAATTTCTTCTGAATTTTCAATTAACGTCCTGCGTTTTCTTCCATACTCTTTTTTAACTGCCTCCAGATCATCCATAATTACCCTGGCCATGGAGTCATAATTGTTCAGGATATCCTCATAGCGGGCGATCTTCTCCAGTGTATCGCTGTGTTCCTTCAGTAATGCCTCGAGCTCCAGACCAATCAGACGATACAAGCGCATCTCCAGTATCGCCGCAGCCTGTCTCTGGGTGAAGTTAAGCTTGCGTGCAGCCTTTTCACTGGCCTTTGTCCTAAATTTAATCCCACCAGTAAGCCCCATGGTCAGGCAGTCCTTTACCTGCTTTTGATTTTTACTGCCCCGCAGAATTTCAATAATGAGATCAATTACATCATAGGCTTTAATCAGGCCCTCCTGGACTTCTTTTTTATCCAATTCCCTGGCCAGCAGATTCTGGTATTTTCTGGTGCATAGTTCAAATTGAAAATCCACATGATGTTCGATGATCTTTTTAAGACTTAAAGTCTCCGGACGGCCATCTACAACTGCCAGCATGTTCACACCAAATGTATCCTCAAACCTCGTCTTCTTATAAAGCAGATTGATCAGATGCTCCACATCCGCTCCCTTTTTAAGCTCCAGCACAATCCGTATTCCTTCCTTTGAGGACTGGTTGGATATATCCAGGATATCCGATGCCTTTTTTGAGTCAACCAGATTCGCAACGTCATTGAGAAACTTGCTGATATTGGCGCCAATCATCGTATACGGAATCTCATTGATAATCAGATACTGTTTTCCCGCCTTTCCTTTCTCTACCTCAAGCTTCCCCCGAAGTTTCAGCTTTCCTGCCCCCGTCTCATAAATCTGCCGCAGATCATCCTGATTTGCAACAATTCCTCCCGTAGGAAAGTCAGGTCCTTTGATATATCTCATCAGACCTTTGGTCGTAATGTCCTCATCCTTCATATATGCCTTTACGGCATCCACTACCTCTCCCAGGTTGTGGGGAGGAATATTTGTAGCCATACCCACCGCGATGCCATCTGCACCATTGACCAGCAAATTGGGAATCCTTACCGGCAGCACCTCGGGTTCTTTCTCTGTCTCATCGAAATTCGGAATGAAATCGACCACATCTTTATCCATATCCTTCAGATAAACATCCTGTGTAATCTTCTGAAGCCTGGCCTCCGTATAACGCATTGCAGCGGCACCATCACCTTCTATGGAGCCAAAGTTTCCGTGCCCGTCGACTAATGTCTGACCTTTTTTAAAATCCTGAGCCATCACCACCAGGGCATCATAGATGGAGCTGTCACCGTGAGGATGGTATTTTCCCATCGTGTCACCCACGATACGGGCACATTTCCGGTAGGGTCTGTCATAATAAATTCCCAGCTCCTGCATATCATACAGGGTTCTTCTGTGCACAGGCTTCAGACCGTCACGTACATCGGGAAGTGCCCGCGCCACAATTACGCTCATGGCATAGTCAATATATGACTTCTGCATAAGCTCGGAATATTCTGTCTTTATAATCTGTTCATCCATTCTATTTAACCTTTCTCACGGGAATTAGATATCCAGTTCTGCATCTTGGGCATGCTCATAGATAAATGCCTTTCTGGGAGGTACATCGGTTCCCATCAAAACTTCTGTCACATCCGATGCCAGACGGGCATCTTCAATTTCAATCTGTTTCAGCATTCTGCTCCCGGGGTTCAGCGTAGTCTCCCAAAGCTGTACCGCGTCCATTTCTCCCAGACCTTTGTATCTTTGCAGCGTGAATTTTTCATTCTTATGTTTTTTCCGGTATCTGTCTAACGCTTTATCGTCATACAGATATTCTTCTTTCCCCTTCGAAGGCATGACTTTATAGAGGGGCGGCATTGCTACATATACATGTCCCTCGTAGATTAATTCAGGCATAAACCGGTAAAATAAGGTCAAGAGCAGGGTGGAAATATGCGCTCCGTCCACATCGGCATCGGCCATGATAATAATTTTATTATAACGCAGCTTCGTAATATCAAAGTCATTGCCATATCCTTCCGAAAAAC
>CAMKHH010000207.1 GCA_946412445.1 uncultured Eubacterium sp. | reverse complement strand
GTCTAATGTAGGGAAGTCCTCCCTGATTAATGGACTGATTAACAGAAAGTCTCTGGCACGTACCAGCGGCCAGCCGGGCAAGACACAGACGATTAATTTTTATCATGTCAATGAAGAGATGTATCTGGTGGATCTGCCGGGATATGGATATGCCAGAGTTTCCGAAGAGATAAAGGCAAAGTGGGGACAGATGATAGAACGCTATCTGGGTTCTTCCAAAACTCTGAAAGCTGTCTTTCTGCTTGTTGATATCCGCCATTCACCTTCTGCCAATGATAAAATTATGTATGAATGGATTACCCATAATGGGTTTCAGCCAATCATCATCGCTACCAAGCTGGATAAGATAAAACGCAGCCAGATCCAAAAGCAGATAAAACTGATCCGCACAGAACTGGATGTGGTGGAGGGAACACCGATTATTCCATTTTCAGCCCAGACAAAACAAGGCAGGGATGAAATATGGGAATTGATAGAGGAATTCTGCAATGGGAATTATTAAAGCGTCTAAATTGGGATTTGATTATTTTAAATATAATGAAGAGGGTGAAGACCCGGAGGTCAACCGCGCGATTGATGATGTGAATCTGGATATTGAAGCGGGGCAGTTTATCGCGATTCTGGGCCATAATGGCAGTGGAAAATCGACACTGGCAAAGCATTTGAATGGACTTCTGGTACCTTCGGAGGGGACCCTCTGGGTAGATAATATGGATACCTCCAAGGAAGGAGACATCTGGAAAATCAGGCAGAAAGCCGGTATGGTATTCCAGAATCCTGACAACCAGATCATCGGGACCGTAGTGGAAGAGGATGTAGGATTCGGTCCTGAGAACATGGGGATTCCCACAGAAGATATCTGGATGCGGGTAGATGAAAGTCTGGAAAAAGTGGGGATGGTGGCTTATCGTCATCATTCTCCGAACAAACTCTCCGGGGGACAGAAGCAAAGGGTAGCGATTGCAGGCGTTATGGCTATGCGTCCAAAATGTATTGTACTCGACGAGCCCACTGCCATGCTGGATCCGAATGGCAGAAAGGAAGTGCTTCAGGCAGTCCGTGATTTGAACAAAGAAGAAGGCGTAACAGTCATTCTGATTACACACTATATGGAAGAGGTAATCTTTGCAGACCACGTACTTGTGATGGATAAAGGCCGGATTGTGATGCAGGGGACTCCCAGGGAAATATTTTCACAGGTGGACCGGCTGAAGGAACTGCGCCTGGATGTCCCGCAGGTCACACTGCTGGCTCATGAACTTGGGAAGGCAGGGGTGGATATTCCGGAAGGAATTCTGACAATAGAGGAGTTGACAGCACTCCCTTGGATGAAAGAAAGAATCACTTTAGAGCCTGGCCGGAACTGGTACAGGACAGACAAAGAGGATTCTGTCCGTTTATCAGAAATAAAGGGGACGGAACCTGAAAAGACGAGTGTAAATAATAAGAAGTCCATAAAGCTGGAAGAAGTCACCTATACCTACAGCCCCGGAACCGTGTATGAGGTTCATGCACTGGATCATGTAAATCTGGAGATATCACAGGGACAGTTTGTGGGTGTTATCGGCCATACAGGAAGTGGGAAATCCACGTTGATACAACACTTAAATGGTTTGATCAAGCCTACCAGCGGAAGAGTGCTGTATGAGGGGAAGGATATATGGTCAGAGGGTTATCCCTTAAGAGATCTTCGCTTTCATGTAGGACTGGTATTCCAGTATCCGGAGCACCAGCTGTTTGAGACAGATGTGTTGACCGATGTATGCTTTGGCCCAAAGAACGAAGGACTGACTCCGGAGGAATGCAAGGTCAGGGCAACAGAAGCTCTGGAACATGTAGGTATGACGGAGGAGTTCTATGAAAAGTCACCGTTTGAGCTTTCCGGCGGCCAAAAACGCAGGGTTGCCATTGCAGGAGTGTTGGCTATGAATCCGGATGTTTTAGTGTTGGATGAACCCACGGCGGGACTTGATCCGCGGGGGCGGGATGAGATACTCAGCCAGATTGCGTATTTGCATAAGACCAGGGGAATTACGGTTGTGCTGGTATCCCACAGCATGGAGGACATTGCAAAATACGTGGAGCGGCTGATTGTTATGAACGAGGGTAAGAAAGCATATGACGGAACTCCAAAAGAGGTTTTTTCACATTACAAACAACTCGAGGAGATGGGGCTTGCGGCGCCTCAGATGTCTTATATTATGCATGCACTGCAAGGACAGGGGATGGATGTGGATGTGAATGCGGCCACAGTGGATGAAGCAAAAGACTCTATTCTGCATGCACTCGCCCACAATATTGATACAGGTGGGATAAAAAGATGATCAGAGATATTACGTTAGGACAATACTATCCGGCAGATTCTGTTTTGCACAGGCTGGATCCCCGTGTAAAATTTATCGGTACATTGGTGTATATTGTATCGCTTTTTCTATTTAAAAGCTGGGGATATATATTGGGCACTTTATTCCTGGGAGCTGCCATATGGATTTCTAAAGTACCGTTTAAATTTATGGTAAAAGGTCTGAAATCCATCCTGGTACTTTTGTTTATTACGTTATTTTTCAATATGATATTTACTCCCGGCGAGGTATTGATTAAACTTGGATTTATCAGTATCACCAGGGAAGGATTGATTTTGGCAGGTCGGATGGCAATTCGTCTGGTGTATCTGATTATGGGCTCATCAATCATGACACTGACGACCACTCCCAATCAGCTGACGGATGCCCTGGAACGGCTGATGAAGCCACTTGCTGTCATCCACGTACCGGTCCATGAAATTTCTATGATGATGTCCATTGCACTCAGATTCATTCCCATCCTTCTGGAAGAGACGGATAAAATCATGAAGGCACAGATTGCCCGGGGGGCAGACTTTGAGACTGGAAATCTGATTAAGAAAGTCAAGAACATGGTACCACTTCTGGTACCGCTGTTTGTATCAGCATTCCGGAGAGCCAACGATCTCGCACTGGCGATGGAGGCACGCTGCTACCATGGCGGAACAGGCAGGACGCAGATGAAACCACTCAGGTATGCGAAGCAAGATTATGTGGCTTATGGAATTCTTCTGGTTTATCTCGGAATCAGTATTGCAGCGCGGAGTCTGCTGGGGTGGTGAAGAAGGAGAACGCTATGAAACGGGTAAAGCTGATTGTGGCATATGATGGAACCAATTACTGCGGCTGGCAGATACAGCCGAATGGAATTACGGTTCAGGAAGTCCTGAATCAGGCATTGAGTGAATTGCTGGGGGAAGAAATTAAAACCATGGGAGCCAGCAGAACGGATGCCGGAGTCCATGCTCTGGGAAATGTAGCAGTATTTGATACGAGCGCGAGAATGCCTGCGGACAAAATTTCTTATGCTTTGAATACCAGACTTCCGGAAGATATACGTATACAAAGTTCAGAGGAAGTCCCGGCCAAATTTCATCCCAGATTCACGAGTACGATAAAGACCTATGAGTACCGGATACTGAACAAGACCTTCGAAGATCCCACCCGCAGGCTGAATTCTTACCACTGGTATGGACGGCTGGATGTGGAAGCCATGAAAAAAGCAGCTTCTTATCTGGTGGGAGAACATGATTTTAAAAGCTTTGCCACGGCATCGCCGGAGGTGGAAAATACAGTCCGGACCGTCTATTCACTGGAGGTCTGGAAGGCAGATGAGATGATTCATCTTAGGATTACCGGCAACGGGTTCCTCTATAATATGGTCAGAATCATAGCCGGGACCTTGATAGAAGCAGGAAAGGGCAGTTATCCTCCGGAGCATATACAGGAGATACTAAAAGCGAAAGACCGTGAGGCCGCCGGCCCCACAGCAAGAGCACTGGGCTTGACACTTGTTGGGATTCGCTATCCCGAATGGGATGAAATGCCACATTTCCCTCCTCTTGCTGCGGAAAAAAGTCTTGACACGCGTGGATGAGTATAATATCTCGAGTTTTGAAGTAAAATCGGCGTAGTCCCTGTAAATAC
>CAMKHH010000206.1 GCA_946412445.1 uncultured Eubacterium sp. | reverse complement strand
GGCAATAGCAGAAGCAGATCAAAAAGAGCAGGCAGCAGTAACAGTTGATGAATAGTAATCGAAAAAGTGCCGAGAAATCGGCGCTTTTTTTTACTAGTGCGCCCGGCGGCGCACGTTTCAGGTATGCACAAGAATGGAATCTGCCTCTTGCTATTTTTGGTAAAAAAATATAAAATAATACCAAGGGTTGCGAGAGCACAGATATCAAAATATTTGAACAGGAAGAGAGAATTTGAAGAACAGAGAAAATATAAATATAAAAAGTCAGAAAAATAATGGTTTAAAATTAGCAGCAAATGGAGTGTTGATGATCATAAATGGTTTTCTTTTGGCTCTGATCGTTTGCCTGTTTTTATTTCAGCCTGGGCAAGGAAAACATGTGAAAGAAACTATTAATGACTTTCCGGATAATTCAAAGCAGTATTATGATGAGGATGAGACATACCGCCAGGATAATGACAATATAGATACCTATAAAGCGTCAGGAAGGCCTGATGTTTCTCATTAATAAAAAAGAAAGGAATACCGAAGATGGAAGAGCAGAGGAACCATCGGAAGCTTTCTCCACTCCTGTGGTTTAAAGGTCTGTCTCCCTGGATATGTGGGGTGTTTCTGAATGTGGCAGTTATGCTGCTCCTGGTGCTGATTTTTTTCATGGCAGGAAGTTATACCTATGGTCCGGCCAAGACAGCCAGGGGGTATTATGAAGCAAGATTGGCAGAGGATTGGAATGCGGTCTATGATAACTGCAAATTTCCTGACTCCCGTTTTTTGAGCAGGCAGATTTTTGTCAATGCAATGTCGTATCAGGAAGAAGAGACATCTGCAGAGATGCAGACACCAGAGATTACTTCATATATGATGAGGAAGAAGGAGAACAGTGGGAACCGTGCCACTTACCAGGTGAATTATTCCTTAAAGGATGATGGAGATGCCCACATTGAAAGCATAGCTTTGGAGAAAGGCAGCAGTGTACTTAAGGTATTTAATAACTGGTATGTATTGCCGGAAAATCTCTATATAAAAGATGTAAGCGTTACCGTCCCGGAGGGAGCCAGACTTACTATAGATGGAATTGATGTGCTGAAGGAATTAAAAAAAGATTCTGAGGTATCAAATCGGGCAACTTATAATATCCCCTACCTGTTTTGCGGATACCACACCATAGAGCTGGAAGAGACAGGAAAAGACACATACAGAAAGATTTTTAAGTTAGAGGAGAAGAAAGCGCTGGAGTTTATACCGGATCTGCAGCTGAATAATAAATCAGGAAAAGAGATATGTGAGCAGACAGAGAAGGCAATTGATGGAATTTATACTGCGGCAGCCGCTCAAAAAGATTTCAAAGAGATCAGTGCATTTTTTTCCAGCGATGCAAAGACGCAGAAATCAGCCCGAAAAGCATATGAGGAGTTAGTTTCTGAATTCTCAACGCGAAAGACCACCGGAATCTCCACATTAAGTGTTACGAGGGTCATTACATCGGTTCAGAATAGAGAGGACGTTATGAGGGTGGAGATTGAGCTGAGCTATACTGCAGAAAGGGTACGGAAGCGTTTTTTCTTTTTTTACAATACGGAGAACTATTCCGACAGCACAAAGCTGAAGGCTCAGGTAACGAAGGAGGGTGATTATTGGGTATTTGATGAGGGAATTATCCCATAGCACGACTTTGGGATAAAAGATAATAAAATCAGGGGGGATTAAATAAGGAATGGAAGTTATTATCAGGTTTATTAATAATTGTTTTGCTTTTTTTGGACCATTATCAGATTTTCTATGGGAATTTCCAACTAATTTCGACTGGTATGCAGGAATACCTGTTTTGGGCAGCCTGCCATTTGCAATTATTTTACTGGTGGGATCAGGTATTTACTTTTCTTTCAGGCTGGGCTTTATACAAGTTACCGGTTTTAAAAAGGGAATAAAAATTCTGACCGACAAACGTACGGTTCATACAGGGATTTCTCCGTTAGCGGCATTTTTTTTAAGTACTGCCATGCGTGTCGGTCCGGGTAATATTATCGGGGTTACAGGTGCAATTGCAGTTGGCGGACCGGGTGCCCTTTTCTGGATGTGGGTTTCTGCATTTTTTGGCATGGCCACTGCTTATATGGAGGCTGTTCTGGCTCAGATTTTTAAGGAAAAGAAAGAGGATGAATATATAGGCGGACTCCCGTTCTACGGGAGAAAGCTGTTGGGAAATAAAGTCTGGATTGGTGTCTCATTATCTGTGCTATACATATTATATGCGCTTTGCTGTCTCCCGGCTCAGGGCTTCAATGTCGTTTCTTCTATTGGACGAATGGGAGAAATCGTATCAGGCAAAACGATTGCTTCCCAGTCAGTTTTTTACTATGTATTGAGTGTCGTAGTGGTGGCAGGCACCGCCGTGATAGCATATGGCGGTATCAAGAAGATTACAAAGATTACAGATAAGATGGTGCCGGTAATGGCAGTTGTTTATGTACTGACTGTTTTGATTTTGATACTGGTTAATATTAATCGTGTTCCTTTTTTCTTTAAGAGCGTATTTGGCGGTGCATTTAAGCCTGAAGCCTTTTTTGGCGGCGTATTTGGTACGGTGCTGGCACAAGGGGTAAAGCGTGGACTGATGTCCAACGAAGCCGGACAGGGTACGATTACCATGTCGGCTGCGGCGGCAGATGCAAAGCATCCCTGTGAACAGGGGCTGGTGGCATCTATTGGAGTGTTTTTGGATACTATTGTAATATGTACTATGACGGGATTCGTGGTGATTATGGCTCACTGTTGGACCGGCACAGATTCCGCAGCCTGGTCCGAGATGGATAAACTCCCTAAGTTCACTGCATCCGTCGCTGAGCTGACTCCGGGAACTGCATTTAATGCGGTAATGTCTTTTCTTGTAACTTTGTGTTTTTGCCTGTTTGCCTATACAACATTACTTGGTATGGTGAGCTTTTCAGAAATTGTTGCAAACAGAATTAATAAAAGTAAAAGGTTCATCAGTGTCATTCGTGCCTTGGCGTTATTCACTATGGCATTCGGTATTCTCTGTAATATTGCAGGCCTGGAATTAGGAAACCTGTGGGCCTTCTCTGATTTGGGAAATATCCTGATCGTGATAGCCAATGTCCCTATTCTTTATGTAGGCGCAAACTGTGTATTTAAGGCCACCAGACATTTCAGGAAGAATGATGGTACTCCGTTTAATTCGCAGGTAATAGGCAGGGAGGACTGCAGCTTTTGGGACGAAAAGGACATTTTACACGGAAAAGCTGATTGATGCTTGACAAAGATGTGATGATTCGGTAGAATACAAAGTACATTCTTTTGAGGGAGTAGTTTGCAGAATACCTGCAGTGATATCAACATAATGATGTAAATCTGGTATCACTTTAAAAAACGAGACTTGAAAGGCCATTTTCCGGCCTTTTCAGGTCTCGTTTGTGCGTGGGAGGACTTTTTGCAATCTGACACTTCTAAGAGTAAAAATGTGTAGAGAGAATCAGATAGCTACAAATGAAAAAAGGAAGGATGGTTTAGAAGAAATGAGTTTTGGTGAGTTAATTATACTGGCAGTGGGTCTGTCTATGGATGCATTTGCGGTGGCGGTCTGTAAGGGCTTATGCTTTAGGAAAATTAAGTTTGGTAATGCTTTGACCGTGGGGCTGTGGTTCGGTATATTCCAGGCAGGTATGCCGGTAATCGGTTATATCCTGGGTGTTCAGTTCCGTGAACAGATTACCGCTGTTGATCATTGGATTGCATTTGTGCTCCTTGGATTAATTGGCGTCAACATGATAAAGGAAGCCTGTTCAAAAGAGGGTTGCGAAGGGGTCTGTTCTGCAGATGAGGACATGGAGCTTAATCCCAAATCTATGCTTATGCTGGCAATTGCAACCAGTATTGATGCACTGGCTGTGGGAATTACTTTTGCATTTTTAAATGTTTCTATTGTACCTGCAGTATCTCTCATCGGGGTAATCACGCTGGTCTGTTCTACGGCCGGGGTCTATATTGGAC
>CAMKHH010000205.1 GCA_946412445.1 uncultured Eubacterium sp. | reverse complement strand
AATCATAGCTGGGAAGTGGCACAATTCGAAACATGTGGACATAAGTGGGCCGACCTGTCGGAAAACGGACTGGGGATCAGTCTTTTGAATGACTGCAAATATGGATATGGAATAAAAGATGGTGAAATGTCACTAACGTTGATAAAATCGGGAACATATCCAAATGAAAATGCAGATATCGGAATGCACGAGTTTACGTATTCCATATATCCACACGACCGCAGATGGCAGGAAGCGAATACAGTAGCGATGGCGTACAATCTCAATGTCCCTTGTATAAACGTTCTTCATCAGGGAAATGAAACAGGTAGTCAGCCACAAGAATTTAGTCTGGTTTCCTGCAGCCAAAAAAATTGTTTTATTGAGACAATGAAGGAAGCGGAGGATGGAAAAGGATGGATTCTTCGCATGTATGAGAATAGCAATACCAGGGTAAAAGCAGATATAAAGTTAGGACGGGAAGCAGAATCAGTTATGGAATGTGATCTGATGGAACATGATTTAAAACAGCATAAATGTGATCACAAGAGATTCCAGGCCTGGTTTGAACCCTATGAAATAAAAACATTTCGAATTAATTGGGCATAGGAGGGAGAATAACATGCTTGAAGAATTAACACAACTTTGGGGAGTCAGTGGAAGAGAAAGGCGGGTATCGGATTATATTATTGATCAGATTACGCCATATGCAGATGAATTAAAGAGAGATGCAATGGGTAATGTGATTGCACTGAAAAGAGGATGTGGTGAAAACAAGAAAAAGATCATGACTGCAGCACATATGGATGAAATAGGATTAAGCGTTGTTAAAATTATGGATAACGGATTAATTCTGGTTAAAAATGTAGGAGGAGTTTCACCATATGTAGCTTACATGAATCGTGTCAGGTTTGCGAACGGAACAACAGGATGTGTGTCTTGTAATAAAGCTGTTCAGGATTTAAAGCCGAATGAGATTGATCAGTTGTACGTGGATATAGGAGCAAAAGATAAAGAAGAGGCAAAAAAGTATATTCAAATCGGAGACTGTGCTTCATTTTTGGGAGAGTACATAAAACTAGCTGGCGATAATGTGATGTCTAAAGCTTTCGATGACCGAAGTGCATGCTATATTCAAATTGAGACGATAAAACAATTAAAAGAAGTGTACCACGATATTTACTTTGTATTCACTGTACAGGAAGAAGTAGGATTGTTCGGATCTACTACTTCAGCAGAAAGTATTCATCCCGATTTGGGAATTGCGATAGATATCACTGGCTCCTTCGACATTCCGGGAGATGATTTTGGCACACCGGTATTAGGTAAAGGCGCAGCGATAAAAATAAATGATTCCAGTGTAATCTGTGATGAAATCCTGACGCAGTCATTGATCGACTGTGCAAAAGAAGGCAATGTACCATACCAGCTCGATGCACTAAGGGCAGGCGGTACAGATGCCGGGGCAATCAACAAATCAAATGGGGGCGTAAAAGTCTTGGGTATTTCAATACCTACCAGATATGGGCACACACCAAATAGTATTATTAATCTGGAAGATGTCAGGGCATGTATAAGATTGCTTACAGAATTTGTTCAAAAGCCCTTGAACATCGTTACAGAAGAAATAATAAAATGAGAGAAAGAAGGAGAAGTCTATGTTTCAACGGAGGTATCTAAAAAAGGCAGCTGCATGCACTCTGTCTTGCATCATGGCATTTAGTATGGCAGCCTGCGGCGGTTCAGGAGGAAATAAGGAGAACGGGTCGTCTGTATCTCAGCAGGAGGGAAAAAATCCGGGAGATGGTAAGCAGGTGGTAAATATTGCCATGACTACGGATCCTGACATTCTGGACCCAACCCGTTCGGATGACGCACAGAAAAATCAGATTACGCTGGAAGTCCAGGAAACTTTAATACGTATGAAGGATGGAAAGATCACACCGGGCGGTGCAAAGTCATGGGAAACTTCAGATGACGGTCTTGTCTGGACATTCCATCTGCAGGATAACAAATATTCGGATGGTACACCTGTGAAGGCGGATGATTATGTCAACTGTATGCTGAGAACCTTTGATCCGGAGGTAGGATGCCATAATGCCGGAATGTTTTATTGTATTGAGGGAGGAGAGGCTTATAATACAGGAAATGGCAAGAGGGAAGATGTGGGCATAAAAGCTCCGGATGATCAGACATTGGAGATTCATCTGAATGAAGCGCTTCCATATTTTCTTTTGATGGCTAATTGTGCAAACCTCACTCCGGTACCGGCTGATAAAACAACTGGCGAAGATAATCTTACATATGGTTCAAATGCAGAAGGAATGATGTACTCTGGCCCCTTTGCAATAGAAAGCTGGACAAGAGGAAGCCAGATTGCACTTAAAAAAAATGAAAATTACTGGGATGCAGAGAATGTTAAATTGGATACCGTTAATTTGATTCTTGCGCAGGAAGAAAATACAAGACAGCAGATGTTTGAAGCAGGTAATCTTGATATGTTAACGGGAATCAACTCTGAATACCGTAAAAAGATGCAAGATAAAATTGACTCAAAGGAAGTAGTGTTCGAGGAGAACGCAAATCCAAGTTCTTCTTATATCTGTTTTAATAATAATGATCCGGATGGTATTTTTTCGAATGCTAAAATCAGAAAAGCATTTTCACTGGCAATCGACAGGGAAAGTTTTCTGAAAAATGTACAGAAAAAGAATAAACCGGCTTATGGATTAGTTCCTTATGGAATTAACAATGAAGAAAGCATGTATCGGGAAGAGATAGAAGATCCATTGCTGAAATCGAAAGATGAGGACCCCGTCGCCCTATTTGAAGAGGGATTAAAGGAAATTGGAAAAACCAGAGACGAGATTACTGTTACTTTCCTGCAAAGCAATGCCAATAATGATACGAAATTAAATTCTGAATTTTTCCAGAGACAATGGCAGGAGAAATTTGGAATTACGGTAAAAATTGATACAGCAGCGGATAATTCAACATTCAATAATACGGTTTCAAAGGGAATGTATCAGATTTGTAACACTGGCTGGGGTGCGGATTACAATGATCCTATGACCTTTATGCAGTGCTATCTCACCGGAGATGGTAATAATCCGGCGTTTTTCTCAAATAGTGAATATGACAAACTGGTCAACGAAGCTAAGTCCGAACAAGATATGAAGACGAGACAGGAAAAATTCGCAAAAGCTGAGAACATTTTGATTAACGAGGATGCGGGGATTGCACCACTTAGCTATAGTTTTCAGGAAAACCTGATTAACAAGAATCTCAAAGACTATGGAATTAATGGATCGGGTGGACCCCTGATTGAACTGAAAAATGCATATATGGAGTAAATAATCAATTAATCTTGAGGCGGAGAAATGGTTCTCTGCCTCTGACAAATTTAAGGAGATTAGGATGGTTAAGTACATATTAAAGAAATTACTGTACATGATAGTCACGCTTTGGATTATTATGACAGCTACTTTTTTTATGATGAATATGATTCCGGGAGATCCTATGCAAAATGGCACAAAGGTTCTCCCGGAGGCAGTGGCGAAAAATCTGGAGAAAAAGTGGGGATTAGATAAGCCAATCACGGAACGCTATGCGCGGTATATAAAGAATTTCCTTAAAGGCGATTTAGGGGAATCCTATACAACACCCGGATTAACTGCCAATGAGGTCATTGCAAGCAGACTTCCGGCTTCTTTGAGGCTGGGGTTACAGGCGGTAATTGTTGGACTGATACTAGGGTTGCTCATAGGAATTTTGGCAGCACTTCGGAGAAATACATGGGTCGATTTTCTGGCTATCTTCCTTGCAATTGTGGGTGTATCAGTTCCAAGTTTTGTATTTGCGGCTTTACTGCAAAAGAGTCTCGTGGGGAGTTTCTTTCCGATTGTCGGCTGGGTTACAAAGGGAATGGGATTGCCGGAACAGTTTAGAGTTACAGCACTTCCGACATTATCCGCTGCGATAGGTGGAATGGCAACCTATTCAAGATTTATGCGTTCTTCTGTCCTGGATGTC
>CAMKHH010000204.1 GCA_946412445.1 uncultured Eubacterium sp. | reverse complement strand
TCTATATAGCGTTTAAACTCTTTGCTTCCTTCTTCCATCCATTCCGGATGTAAAAGCACATCTCCAATACATACCAGCTTCATAGCAACCTCCTTTTTACTCTTTAATCCTCTAAACTTTGCATTCTGGCGGCATGATTCTCAAATACAGGCAGCATCTGCTCCTGAAGTTCACAGTAGGTCTGATAATTTAGCAGATATCTGCGGTGCCTGCTCCAATCCGGTTCGTACCTGTTACCCATGACCACCATACATTCCACAGCAGACTGGCAGGATTCAAATATGCCCACGGCACAGCCCGCCATTATCACATCACCCAGGGCTGCTCCCTCCGCTTTTTCCTGTACTGCCACCGGAATTCCGCAGACATCACTGAGCATCTGCATCCAGACAGCACTTTTACAGGGGCCTCCTGTAGCTACGATTTCTTTTATATTCTCCGCAGATTTTTCAGCAGCTTCCAGTACAATTTTTACATTTTGCATGGCTGCATAGCAGGTTCCTTCCATAACGGCCCTTACCAGTTCTTTCTTCCCCGCAGCGCCGGAAAGACCAAAAAAGACGCCTCTGGCCTCCGGACAGTAGAGCGGTGACAGTTCCCCGGCCAGATAGGGGAGAAAGACAATCCCTCCTGCACCCGGGCTGCTTCCAGCAACCAACCGATCCATGATTTCATATACATCCGCATGCATTTGGGCAGCTTCTTTTTTCTCCTCCCCACATAGCACATCACGTATCCATTGGAAAGCACCTCCCGTGTTGGACATCACACCTATATTCATCATATATTCTTTATCCGTATATGCGATTGTCAGCAATCTGTCACAAGTCTGAAAAGGCTCCTGTTCCGTGTTTTTTTCCAGCAAGATAACACTGCTTCCCGTACCGCAGGAATATGCCAGCCGGTCGCCGCTGACAATCCCGGTACTTAACATGGCCATAGCCGTATCAGAACTTCCTGCGCAGATACGTATGCCGGCCGCCAATCCCAGTTCCCAGGCCGCTTCTTCTGTCACGGTTCCAATAATTTCACCACAATCATGTAGTTGCGGAAAGAGGTTTAAATCAATTCCAAGTGTCCGCACCACCTCCTGATCCCACTGCTTCGTATAGACATTGTAGAAGTGATAATTTGTTGCCATCGACCGGTCCAGGGCACAAATGCCTGTCAGCCTGTAATTGATATAGCCGTTGCAGTCCAGAAAAACTGTCGTCTGTTCGTACAATTCCGGATTATGTTTCTGAAACCACAAAAGTTTTGGCAATATATGATATGGCCTGACCGAAGCAGGATTTGCTTTTCGAATCACGTCTCCATAGCTCCTGGAAAGATCCCTGCTTTCCTCCACAGCTCTTCCGTCCGCCCAGATCATCCCGTTAGTCAGGGCCTTGCCCTGCCCATCAAACGGCGTCAACGTTGGTGTATGGCTGCTGACACTGATAGCCGCCACATCTTCACTCATAAAGCCGCCGGAAAGCAACTCCCTGACACACTCCGCAAAAGCATTCCACCATTCTTCAGGGGCCTGTTCGGCACAGTTAGGTTTTGGAACAGATAACGGATAACTCCTGTAAGCTGACTTCAGAATCCTGTTTTCCCTCAGGCCATAGGCCAGTGCCTTTACGCCGCCTGTTCCGAAATCAAATCCCATCAATACTCTCTGTTTCATGGTCTGCCTTTCTCCAGCGGATATTTCCCGAACTCATGAATCGCCTCATACATTGCAATCACATTCCGCATAGGGACTCCCCCCTGTATATTGTGGGAAGGTGCACAGATATAGCCGCCTCCCTGACCCAGGTCATGAATCCGCTTCTTTACTTCCGCCCGGACTTCTTCCACTGTTCCCTGGTTTAATACCATAACGCTGTCCACACCGCCGTGGAAACACAGCTTATCTCCAAATTCACACCCGATTTTTTCTGTATCCATAGTCGCAGCCGTAGGCTGAAGCGGATTCAGCATATCCGCTCCTGCTTCGATAAAATGCGGGATAAACGGATATACACCTCCACAGGTATGAATGGATAGCTTACCTTGCGGATTTACCTTATGGAATTCCGATTTCACATGATTCCACTCTCTGGCATGTTTTGGCTTTACATAGTAGGAAGGGCTGATCAGCGGTCCGTTCTGCGTGCCCACGTCCTCACCGCACAGACGCACATATGTCAGATATTTACCGATCGTATTCATCACACTGGTTTCTACCTGCATCTGGATTTCCATAGTTTTTTCCATGATTGCATCCACAATCTCCGGCTCCATGTACAGATATTCCAAATAGTCCTGGAAACCCAGAAGGAATTGCCCCATCTCGAACAAGTGCCCGCCGAACTGGCATGTCAGAGCAAAATCCGTCTCCTCATAGAGGCTCCTGACCAGCGGTACCGCAACCTCAGGATCGTATAGTTCTTCAGGCTTTGGCCAGTGGTAAGAATATACGTCATCCACACTGGTAATTCCTTTAAGTGGAGCATCGCCGTTTATGTACATAAAATCAGTTTCTGTATCCCATATTTTCTTTCTCAGCACACCCCACTGGTCCCTAAATTCATCCTGGTCAATCCGAAAATTCTTTGGAACAAAGCAGTTCGCTGAAAAATGCATCACATCTATGTCCAGCTTTTCCAGCATCTCCACGGATGGGAAAGCATGATTACAGTCATCCCACCAATAGGGTTCAAATTTCATGTCCATATAATCACACAGCTCCATATAGGCCGGTGGCGCAATTGTCATATCACATGGCACCCGGTCCGGTTCCCGGTGATTTAAAGCGGTCTCCACCCGTTCTCTTCTTGAATAAGTTCTCATTTCAGCTCCTCCTAATCCTTCTTATTTATAAAGACTTCCTGTTCTTTGACAGACAATCAATGCCTACAGCAATCAGCAGCACCAGACCTTTGATAATCCACTGCCAATAGTCGGACACACCCACAAGGATCAGCCCATTGTTCAGCATACCGATGATCAGCACTCCGGCGATTGCTCCCGATATTTTTCCGCTTCCTCCGCTGACACTGACTCCGCCCACCACAATGGCTGTGATGACATCGAATTCAAAGCCTTCTCCTGTGGTCGGACTTCCCGAATTCAACCGGGACAGAAATATCGCACCTGCAATACCCGCAAAGAAACCATTCACTGCATATACCGCCGTTTTAATCAGATTCACCTTGATGCCTGACAGCTTTGCCGCCTCTTCATTACCACCTAAAGCGTAGAGATACCTCCCAAAATAAAGCTTATAGAGAACAATCGCACCAACTACAAATACAATAATCATAATCAGAACAGGCACCGGAAGAAAACCGATATACCCCTGTCCCAAAACCTTGAACCAGGATGGAAAATTATTAATAGGCAGTCCCTGGCAGATGATGTAAGCAACTCCCTTTAGTATATTCTGAAAAGCCAGTGTGGCAATAAGCGGCGGTATATGTATATAAGTGATCAGCAGACCCTGCAGCAGACCGAATATCGTGCTGAGTAACAGACACAGTATAACGGAAAGAACCGGGTGCACCTCCATGCGAACCATCATAAACGCACACAGAATGTTGAAAAGAGTGACACTGGAACCAATGGAAAGGTCGATTCCCCCTGTCAGAAGGACAAAAGTCATCCCGACCGAACAGACACCCATCATAGCCACCTGGCGGCAGATTGTTATGATATTGCTTCCTGTGAGAAATTTACTGCTCATCAGGCTGAATACAATCAGAACACCAGCCAGAACCAGCCAGATCCCATATTGCTTAATTACTTGTTTTGTTTTACCCACTTGTTTGCCTCCTTCAACTATTCTGCGATCCGTAAAAGAGCACAAGCTCCTGCGTGAATTCTTCTTTTTTCAGTGTCCCGGTGACACGGCCTTTATTCAAAATTGCAATACGGTCGGACATGCCCAGCAATTCCTCCATTTCAGAAGATATCATTATAATCCCTTTTCCCCTGCCTTTCAGTTCGTCCATCAGGCTGTAGATTTCCTGTTTGGCCCCTACGTCAATTCCCCGCGC
>CAMKHH010000203.1 GCA_946412445.1 uncultured Eubacterium sp. | reverse complement strand
GTCCGGTGCATATCTTTTCCTGAAAAACTGCGGATACCGGGATTTTTCCATGCAGAACAGCTACTACACGGCCTTGAATACTTATCATTACCCTAAGGCTATGGAGGATAAGAAGAACGAACTGGCTCATGCAGGATTTAAACTGGATCTATATGATGAGAGGATACATACCGGGATGGAGGAGATGCTGCGCAGATTCGGAAATCCCATGTGGGAGCGGGAGATACTTGGGGAACCATCACGTCAAAAAGGCGGACGTCCGATTCTGGTTCCGCTCTATGAAAAGCGGGTATGTGGTTTCACGGGACCGTTGGATGTTGAAAAGAACGGAAGAGGGTATTTTGCAGGAATTGGAATTGACCCGGATTTTCGCGGAAAAGGATTGGCTAAAGTCTTGTTTTGCGAGTTGTGTCAGACACTTAAAAAAGAGGGGGCATCCTATATGACCTTATTCACGGGAGAAAACAACCCGGCCAGAAACATATATGAGGATGCGGGTTTCTCCATTGTAAGAACCTGGGCTGATATGAGGAAGGAAGATTAAAGACAGTACGATTAAAGACAGAACGAGGAGGTATGATATGGCAAAAACAGTTATGGCGATAGGGGCGCACGTAGGAGATGTGGAGCTGACCTGCGGAGGTGTATTAGCCACCTTTGCTTTAAAAGGATATCAAGTCATCACAGTGGCACTGACCGGTGGGGAAAGGGGAAATCCGCCTCATCTTACGGTGGAGGAATACCGGAAGCAAAAAGAAGAGGAAGCAGCAGGTTTTGCCGAAGTCATGGGTGGAACAGCGGTTGTACTTCCCTATGTGGACGGGGAGCTGCCGGATAATGAGGAGGTCCGCTATCAGGTGTGTGACCTGATACGCAGCTACAGGCCGGAAGCGTTGATGACGCATTGGAAATACAGCATGCATAAGGATCATGAGCTGACGCACAGAATCGTCAGGGATGCACAGTTTTACGCCGGGCTGCCTGCAATCATACGAAAGGATAAGGCTCATTTTGCAAAAGGGCCGTACTATGCGCAGAATTGGGAGGATTCTCCTGAATTTCAGCCATATGTCTATACCGTGGTGAGCCGGGAGGGATTCAAGCTTTGGGAAAAAGCCATCCGGCTGCATTGGTTTGCGGTGAACAGCCCTAGCTTTCCCTATATGGATTACTATGCCCATCTTATGCGATGCAATGGCTGTCTGGCAAGAACAGAATATGCCGAGGCCTTTGCGGTAAATGAAGAGGATAAGAGGATCACAGTACATGAGTTTTGATTGGAGGCCGGTATGATAAAAAATGGAATTGACTGTATTGGCAACTATGATAAGGTATTGCGTGGGAAAAGGCTGGGTCTTATCACATCGATTTCAGGAGTAGACCAGAAGCTTTGCTCTACGATAGAAATACTTGCAGGAAAATATGAATTGCGTGCACTCTTTGCCCCGGAGCACGGCGTCCGGGGGAATGTGGGGGCAGGGGATGTCGTGGACAGCTATACTGACCCCTATACAGGGATACCGGTGTTCAGTCTGTACCGGAAGTATTCCAAACGTCTTACAGAAGAAATGCTGGAGCTTGTGGATGCGGTTGTCTATGATATCCAGGATCTGGGTGTCCGTTACTTTACCTTTATTTCAACGATGTATTATGCCATGCAGGCCTGCGAAGGCTGCCAAAAAGAGATGATTATTCTGGACCGCCTGAATCCTTTGGGCGGAAAGGCAGAGGGAAATCTGATAAAGCCGGAGTACGAAAGCTTTATCGGGGCGTATCCGCTGTGTATGCGCTACGGATTGACCATAGGAGAACTGACAGAGATGATATATGAGGAACAGCGGTATCATTTTCCGCTGACCGTAATTCCGATTGAGGGATGGAATCGGGAGATGCTGTTTCCTGAGACGGGAAACATATGGGTGATGCCAAGTCTTGGCATGCCCCGGTTTGAGACGGCGCTTTTATATCCGGGGACCTGTCTGTTCGAGGGGACAAATCTTTCAGAGGGGAGAGGAACCGCAGCTCCCTTTGAACTGATTGGGGCGCCCTATGTGGATGGGTATCGGTTTGCAAAGCATATGAATGAAAGGAAGCTGCCGGGAGTTCTTTTCTCTCCCGCTTATTTTGTACCCTCAACTTCCAAGTATGAGAAGGAAGAGTGCCAGGGGGTACACGTTCATATTACAGATATAAATGCTTTTTGTCCTGCAAAGACTGGTCTGACGCTGTTGTATGCATTCCGCAGCTGCTATCCGGAACATTTCCGGTTCTTAGAGCCTTTCCGCGAAGGGGGAAGGCGAAGTATTGAGCTGTTATTCGGAAACAATAAGATTATCGATTCAAATATATCATTGGAAGAATTACTGGAATCTTTTGAAAGAGACAGTGAGTTATTTTGCAGGCGTAAGGAGAAGTACCACAGGTATTAAAAGCAAAGTGTTCTGTGATAAATTTTCAGATACAATAGGAGGACCGTATGAAAATAGAAGAAATGACACTGCAGCAGAAAATAGGGCAGCTATTTGTAGTTGGATTTCCGGAGACAGAACCGGGTGATGCGTTTTTTGAACTGGTGGACAGATATAAAGTGGGAAATGTCATTTTATTTTCCCACAATGTGGAGAATAAGGAACAGTTAGCGAAATTATGTGGAAAACTTCATGAAAAAATACGAAAGACGACAGGGGTTCTTCCCTTTATTAGCATTGATGAAGAGGGTGGGGTCGTATCACGCTTACCCCAAGGGTGTGCGGTCATGCCCTCTGCCATGGCACAGGCACGGACAGAAAACCGGAATCTGATGTATCAGGGGGCAAAAATCACGGCACATGAATTAAAGGAGTCAGGCATTAATTTTAATCTTGCCCCTGTTCTGGATGTCAACAGCAATCCTGAAAATCCGGTCATCGGAGTCAGGAGCTTCGGCGAAAACCCTGAGACGGTCACCCAGTGCACAAAGGCTGTGATGAGGGGATATCTGGATGGGGGTATTTTATGTGCGGGAAAGCACTTTCCGGGTCATGGGGATACATCGGTGGATTCCCATCTTTCACTTCCGGTCGTGGATTTGTCCCGTGGAGAGCTGGAGAGCAGGGAACTGGTTCCTTTTAAAGCCCTGATTAAAGAAGGGCTTCCTGCGGTTACCATGGCACATATTCTGGTTCCTGCTCTGGAGCCCGAAAAAATCCCCTGCACAATGTCCAGGAGGGTTGTTCGCGGATTCTTAAGAGAAAACCTCGGATTTCCAGGACTGATTATCTCTGACTGCATGGAGATGAATGCTATAAAAGAATTTTACGGGACGGAAGCCGGGACAGTGGCAGCGCTTGCCGCCGGGGTTGATTTAATCTTTATTTCCCACACGTCATCTCTTGCCAAATCCGCCATCCTCGAGGTAATGAGGGCACTGGAAGACGGAAGACTTTCCATGGAACGGATAGATGAGGCAGTTTCCCATGTCCTGGCTCAAAAAGAGCGCCTTTTGACATTATCACAAGGAGAAGGGGAAAAACCTGATGCAAAAGCCCGGATTAAATTTGCAGGTGAATTCTTGGAGAAAACCATTACTCCGCAAAATGGAAACATATCCGGGGCTTTTTGCCTGGGAAAGAATCCTGTGTTTGTCGGACCGGTACTTTCCCGTGTGACGCTTGCCTCAAGCAGTATCAGCGATACATTTGATTTTTCCCATGAGATGCAAAAGACATTCGGCGGGGAAGCTGTCTGTATCCCGCAGAATCCCGATGACCGGGAGATTGAGAAAGTCCTGCTTGCTTCCAGAGGCAAATCGGCGCTTGTACTTGCTACGTTGAACGGCCATCTGTCTGCCGAACAGAGGAAATTAATTGAAGCCGTAAAAAAAGAAAACATTCCCAAAGCCTTTGTGGCACTTCGGAATCCTTACGATTTAGAGATTTCCGGGGAAGATTATTTTGGTGTTGTGTTATATGAGTATTCACTCAGGACGATTGGTGAACTGAAAAAATATTTCCGGAAGACACAGATAAAAAACACATGAGATGAACA
>CAMKHH010000202.1 GCA_946412445.1 uncultured Eubacterium sp. | reverse complement strand
GCATCTGGCTTTTCTCCGAAAACTGACTGTCCCGGTAGCCATTCTCCGTATACTCTCCATGACTTTCGGAAGTACCACGATAGCTTGCACGAATTGTAGCTGCAACCTTTCCGGGGCTGCCGAGTTCCTGAATGATGGAGCTTTCCTTCTCCTCCCCTGCATCGTCAAAATAATCGTTGTAATAGCATAAGGCATCCTGCCTCTCATTCTCCGGCAGATCACAGAGCAGGCGCTCCAGCTGCGCCATAAAATCTATTCTGTTCATACGCCTGTTCCTCCCTCTTCAAATAACGTTGTAATCTTTCTTGAATAACTTTTCCACTCCATCTTATACAACCGAAGCTGCACCTCACCTTTTTCTGTCAGCTTATAATATCTGCGGTTCCTGCCGCCGAATTCCATATCATAAACCATCAGGCATTCATCTTTTTGCAGCCTTCTTAAGACCGGATACAGAGTAGATTCCGACACACCGATTACTTCCCTGACATCCTGCGTGATTTTATATCCATAAGTGCCTTCCTTTTCATGGGAGACAACCGCCAGCACAATGGCATCCAGCAGAGCTGCACCAGTATTAAAAACCATGCCGTCACTCCTTTCGTTTCTTTACGATTCACTATGATAATACTACAGATTGCTGCGCACAAAAGTGAGCCTTGTATCATACTATTTTATGAACCATATTATTTTATGAACCATATTATTTTTATTCATATATTATACACTGTATAATATTATACAAATATGAAAATGTCAATAGGATTTTTTTTAAGAATTTCTTAATCTAAAAAACTATAGCCTCCGAACATCTTATGTCGGCGGCTTTGTTATATGCTCATGTATTCTTATATCAGGAAAGAACAAGTTCTCCCCATGTAACAGAGTAAATCATCATTTTTTTCAACGTTTTCCCGTAATCTGCTGTTGCTGCTCCCTTTTACTTTAATCCAATTCTGCATTTATAATAGCCTTGACATCCCTACCTGCATAGAAGATACGGACGATGTTAACAATATGCTTGCCATCATCCA
This sequence comes from uncultured Eubacterium sp., assembly GCA_946412445.1. Classification (GTDB taxonomy): domain Bacteria; phylum Bacillota; class Clostridia; order Lachnospirales; family Lachnospiraceae; genus Novisyntrophococcus. The sequence goes on along the minus strand of CAMKHH010000202.1, from coordinate 3,000 downwards.
CCATGTAATATATAACAAAGTTATCTATCGGAACTTTATGCATCCCCATGCTTTGCCATGGCTCCCAATCCACAAGCATATACCTTGACGGCATAAAGTCCAGCGACTGAATCTCTTTTCGGATACGGTTTATTTGACTTTCAGCAGTACTTGTAGTTCTAAGGACAAAAGCAATGTACGAGTAGGTTTCTCTCAAGTCGTCCATTGCTTCAGGGGAATACATAATGGAATAGGTATCATTCATATGCCAAACTCACGTGCAAGTTCAGCATCAACCTCATCCGCCGTATATGCTTTACCGGATTTCAGAGATTCCACACCTTTCATGAGTTCGGCATCCAGCTCTTTACGGCTTATACCGCCGATAGCAGTCGGTTTGGCAGACGGCAGGTGAAGATTGAACGGAATTCCCTTTGTAAGCACAATCTGACTATAAAGCATCTGGATTGCACTGGATGGAGAAATACCCAGCTGCGAAAGAATATTTTCAGCATTTTCTTTTAATCCCGTATCAATCCGGGCATAGATGGGTGATGTATTTGCCATATGTGTCACACTCCTTTTTTCTTTTATTATAACCCAACCAAAGAGGTGCATGCAAGCATTTGCAAGCAAATCTCAAGAAATTTTAAGTTCTCTCCCCAATGTAATGGAGTAAATCACCATTTCTTTCACTGTCTTTCCTGTAATCTGCTGCAGTGCTCTTTTATAATACAGCAGCTGCTTTCCATATTTCTCCACCAGGGACTGCCCTGTTTGATCCGGCACCTTATCGGTTTTATAATCCACAAGCACAAGCTGATTCTCTTCCTCGAAGTAAGCATCAATGATTCCCTGCACCAGAACCATCTCCTGTTCCGGCCAGTCTTCATAAGCTTCTTTTGCCGGAATCCCCATGACAAATGGCTGTTCCCGAAAAAGTCTTCCATCCGCTCCTGCGCGGTACATCCGCCTGCCCAGACCGCTATGGAGGAATCGAATCAGATCCTCCGTGTCCAGGCAGATTTTATCTTCTTCTTTTAGTTTTCCCCGGGAAATCATCTCTTCCAGCTGCTGGTTTAACTCCTGGAGGGGTTCTTCTATATGCATTACCAGCCGGCTGTAATCCAGTTCTTCGAACACCTTGTGATATACGGTTCCCCTGGCCGCACCTTCCAGAACAGACGCTTCGGTCTGCATGAATTTAGGGATTAACGGAACTATATCCGGGGTGGGATAAAGTTCTTCGCCGGGTTCTTCCTCTCCGGCCCTTTTCAATTCTGATACGGTCATCTTAACCGGTATGGATGCCAGCTTCTCATAGGGATACACATAGGAGAACCTGTCTTCCAGCAATTCCTGTATCCGGGGTTCCCCAGGTGTATGAACATCAAAGTTTAGAAGCTCCTGCTTCTTTACCACCCGGTCCATCCGGGCAATCATCTCATGCTCTACCAGAGAGGACGGTGCTATGACATGCACCTGAAGTCCGGTTGAGCTTTCAGATAAGGGGCCCTGTCTTAAAAGTTTTTGTCCGAACAGCTCATGCACCGGAGCAAATGCAGGATGGCCTGCAAGGGCGGGAATCACCCAATCCATATAACATCTTGCCCCCGTAAGCCGTCCATAATAGAGGTGCATCCGTTCATCATACATCAGATGAGTACAGCTCTCTACCCATTTTTTCAGATCTCCCGATCCGCTTAAGATGAGCTTTTCCTTTGCCCTTGTCAGAGCTACATAGAGATTTCGAAGTTCTTCTCCCAAAGTCTCTTTTACCATCCTCTGCCGGATGACCTGCTTTATGAGCGAGGTATCCTTCGTCCGTCTTTTCGTATCAATCACATCGGAGGCGATTCCCAGCTGGGAATGAAGTACAACTGCTCCATTTGCATCCATGAAATTAAACTTTTTACCCATTCCCGACACAAAGACTACCGGAAATTCCAGGCCTTTACTCTTATGGATACTCATGATCCGAACCGTATCTGCTGTCTCTCCATGTATATTAACTTCCCCGAAGTCCACCTCATATTTCTGGATTTCTTCGATATAGCGAATGAAATTAAACAGGCCACGATAGCTGGTAGCTTCAAAATCAACGGCCTTTTCCACCAGCATATGAAGATTCGCTTCCCTTTGCTGTCCCGCCGGCATCGCTGCGGCATAGATTCCATATCCCGTCTCCTCCAGAATCTCTACAATTAACTGATGAATAGGGGTATAGGGGGTTCTCTGCCTGATATCACACAGAAGTTTTAAGAATCCCTTCAGTTTTTCCCGAAGCGCTTCGTTGTCTCCTTCCTTCGCATAGAGGATACAGGCTTCATATATCTTTAACTCAGGATAGGTGCTCTTTACAATTGCAAGCTCTTCTGCAGAGCATTTTCCTATGGGCGAATGGAGTACAGAAGCAAATGGTATCTCCTGTCTGGGGTTATCACAGATTCTCAAGTAATCAAGAACAGTCACTACCTCCAAAGCAGAAAAGTATCCTGTCCTTGAAGTAGTATAAGCCGGTATCCCCTGACTTTGCAGAACCCGGGAAAATATATCCGCCCACTCGCTTACCGTGCGCAGGAGTACTACACAGTCCCTATATTCCATAGGGCGGTAAGACTTTAAAGTCTTATCCCACACCATTTCACGTCCAATCATTGAGCGTATTTTCTGGGCCACTGTCAGTGCCTCAGTTTCAATCATCAGTTGTCTTGTCTTACTGTCCTCTAATTCCGGTGATTTACTGTCAATAAGAAGAACCTCCGTATCCGCAAATGCAGGATTTCCCCCTTCCGGGTAATCTGCCCCGACATAAAGAGCCTCCTTCTCGTCATACTCAATTCCTCCAAGCTCCTGTTCCATAATCTGTCCGAAGATATCATTGATGGTAGCGAGGACATTGGCTCTGCTTCGGAAATTTTTATGTAAATCAATTCTCTGCCTGATACCATCTTCCAGCGTATAACGCTGCTGCTTTTCCAGAAAAAGCTCCGGGCGTGCAAGACGGAACCCATAGATAAT
>CAMKHH010000201.1 GCA_946412445.1 uncultured Eubacterium sp. | reverse complement strand
TGCCGGTGTTACAGCAAAAGATTATTTTGGGATTTTTGTTAAAAACGCAGGAATGCCCGAGGCTTTTGATAAGGACTTAAAGTATGCATATACCAGCAAACAGATGCTTACATTTCTGGAGGATTTGAGAGCCTTGATTGATGATGGTTCCATGCCAAAGGAACTGGGTTCTATTGATGCCGGAAAAAGATGGAATATGATGCTTACCGGGCAGACCATGATTACAGGAAAAGGATTGTCTTCCTTTGAAAAATCAGCCTATGAAAACACCGAAAAGCTGAAGAACAATGACAGCAGTGCGGTAGAAGGAAGTATTCCTGTGGAATATGTAGTACTTCCTGTACCGGTATTTGAAGGAGGAAAGCAGCAGGCACAGGGGGCAGTTGACGGATACATCTGCCTTACAGGGGAAAAGAATCCGGATGAACAGCATCTTAAAAATGTTGCAAAGGTTGCATACTACCTTGCCAGCAGTGAGCGTGCTGCTCAGACCTGTCAGGAGCTTTATTTAAAGCCGGTTTGTGAGACCGGACGTACTGCTTATGAGAAACTGCCTCCAATTGAAAATAAGAACGAGGATAATACAAAGGCAGTGGAAACCCTTACAACACAGATTGCAGAGGCAAGACCGGACATACCGGCTGACAAGGGTGCTGCGGCCATAAAGATTCAGGATGAAGTTATTATGCCGAAATTCCAGGGGCTGCTGGCAGGGGAGGTTACACCTGAAGAGATGTACAAGGCAATTGTGGATACAGGACATGCGGCATTTGGTGAGGAAGGATGTGTATCGGACGAATCTTAAGCTTCCGGCAAACTAGCGCACGAAAGTGACATCCTGTAAGCATTGCTTACAGGATGTTCAAAGCAAATTGCCGGGTATACCTGATGGAATGGGAGGATCCTGAACAATGAAGAAAATGAAGAAAGAAGTCATGTGGGCATATGTGTTCATACTGGTTCCGTTGTGCACATTTATTGTGTTTACATTATATCCTGTAATCTCTGCAGCTGTTATTAGTTTTAAAAAGTACAAACCACTGGGTTCGGAGTGGGTCGGGTTGGACAATTATATAAATACTTTTAAAAATGGCTTATTCTATAAGGCCCTGAAAAATACACTTGTATACTCCATTATAACGGTACCGGTATCCATGCTGTTGTCCTTTATGATCTCTATTATGATTCTGCCATTTCGGAAGAAATTGCAGTCAGTATTAAAGGCGGCCTTTTATCTCCCGGCAATTGCGTCAGGGGTTGCATTATCCTTTGTGTGGAAATGGATTTATGATCCGCTTCCGTCCGGATTGTTGAATAATGTGGTTAAGGTGTTTGGCTTATCCAACCAAAATTGGCTGGGAAGCCAGAAAACTGCAATGCTGTCCCTGATCATCATGGCCGTTTTCGCAGGTCTGGGACAGAATGTCATCATTTACACCGCTGCATTGCTTGGAATTGATTCGACCTATTATGAGGCGGCTGATATAGATGGAGCTACCTTCTTTCAGAAAGTACGTTATGTCGTATGGCCAATTGTAAAACCCACTACGGTTTTTCTGACCATTACAGGAGTAATCAATGGTTTCCAATCCTTCCAAAACGCATATCTGATGACAGGCGGGGGGCCTGACAATGCAACGACCATGGCAGGATTACTGATTTTTAATCGTGCATTTACCTATTTTGAATATGGTGAGGCCTGTGCCCAGGCTTTGATTCTTGCCGCGATCATAGCAGTTTTTGCGGTGCTGCAGTTTAAACTCAGCTCCGGCGATGTGGAATATTAAAAGGAGGGCAAGATGGGATTATATAAAAAATATAACGGAAAACTAAAATATAAAGGAGGAATCCGGAGTTTTCTTCTGGCAGCTGTATTACTTACAATCGCTCTGGTTACGTTGTTTCCTATCTATTATATGGTAATCTCCTCTTTTGGAGCACCAACAGAAGCGGGCGGAGCCAGCTATTCGCTGATTCCGAAACAATTTACGCTGGATTCCTATAAGTTCTTCTTTTCTTTCAGTACCCATTCCTTTCGCTGGATACTGAACTCTTTGCTGGTAGCCTCTGTGGTTACCATTAGCAATGTGATTTTCGCAACACTGGCCGGTTATGCATTTGCAAAGCTGCGTTTTCCCGGATGCAAAGTATTCTTTTTTGTGCTTCTGGTGGCGATGATGGTGCCTTATCAGGTGACTCAAGTACCGCTGTATATTCTGGTGGTCAATGTCCTGAAGATCCAGGATACCTATATGGCTCTGGTTGCACCGACCCTCGTGACCTGTTACAACGTATTTCTGGCAAAGCAATTTTTCACCTCACTGCCAACCTCCATTATGGAATCGGCAAAAATCGAAGGATGCAGCCAGCCTATGATCGTATGGAAAATTGTGGTGCCGCTTTCAAAAACCATACTTTCTGTTATGGCAATCATGACGTTTCTCGGAGAATGGAACACCTTTTTCTGGCCATTCCTGGTCTCTAATTCAGAAGCCATGCAGACGGTTCAGGTTGGTTTGAAAAACTTCAGCTTTGCCAATACAACTTACTTTGCACCGATGATGGCGGGTGCGACAGTCTCCGCGCTTCCCATGTTTATTCTGTTTTTCTCACTTCAGAAATATTTCCTGGAAGGTGTTACGGTAGGCGCGGTGAAAGGGTGAGTGTCATGAAAAAAGAAAAACCATATCTGCTTGGACTTGACGGTGGAGGAACAAAGACGATGGTCTGCGTTGCAGATGAAGAAGGCAACATTTTAGAGCGGTTCGAATCCGGAGCGTTTAACATGAATGGACAGAGCAGGGAAAAAGTACTTCAGACTCTGAGTGATATTTACGGCCGGCTTGAAACACTTGGATATGAAATCAATAAATGCCGGGGAGTCGGCATCGGAGCTGCTGGAATCAGTAACCCGGCGGTTTCTCAATTTTTAAGGGAAGCGTTCGGACAGGAGGGTTTCCACTGCCGTATCGGATTGTTTGGGGATCACGAAACGGCTCTGGCGGCTGCCTTCCCCGAATGCCGCGGAATGGTATTAATTTCAGGAACCGGCTCAATTTGTATAGGGAGGGATGCGGGGGGCAGACAGTACAGGGCAGGAGGATACGGGCATCTGATTGATGACGTGGGCAGTGCTTATGCGATTGCCAGAGATATGCTTTCAGCGGTGGTACGCGCAGAAGACGAAAGGGAAGAATCCACCCTTCTTAAGAAATTGATTTTTGAAAAATTAAGTATTCAAAAAACGGAGGATCTTCTGGGGTTTTTATATAAGCCAGGCCGTTCGAAAAAAGAAGTGGCATCGCTGGCTCCGCTTATTAGTCAGGCGGCCGCATATGGAGATTGTCCCGCAATGGAGATAGAAAGAAAGAGCGCCCGGGATCTGGCCGACCTTGTAATTGCTGTAGCCGGAAAGATGCCGGAGGAAAAGCATCTTGCTCTGAGTGGAAGTGTGCTGCTCCACAATCTGAATATACGAAGGCTTGTGTGCAGCTATCTGGAAATGTATGACAGCTCTATAAAAATCATTATGAACCATGGGGAAGCGGCGGTCGGTGCACTTCGGCTTTTTAGGATGACAGATGGTGTATGTCAGGAGGGAAAGAGATGATAAAGGAGCAGCTATGAGGACAGTGCATGTACAGAAGGATTCATCATTACTTGTAAAAACATATCAACTTTTTGCGCAGTCGGTACAAAACGGGGATATGCTTTCTAAGAAAATGAGCTTTGAAAAATTTCAGGATACATTTTTACCGGAACGGAAAGGAATTACAGCGGTCAATTTGCTGGAAGAAGAGGGAAGGGCATTTGCCTTTGGGTGTCTGGATGAAAACATACAGAAGACCTTCATTACCATGGCGATTGTGAAAGAAGAGGAACGGGGCAGGGGGCTTGGCAGATGGATTTTAAATGAGCTTGAGCAGGAGCTGATAGCTCGTGGGAAACGGCATAGACTGGAAATTTCCTTTTTTAATCCGATAACGTTATCCTGGGTCGTTCCTGGGAGGAAAGGCGCAGAACATCCGAATATGCC
>CAMKHH010000200.1 GCA_946412445.1 uncultured Eubacterium sp. | reverse complement strand
GCCGCTAAAGTACTCGGACTCACGGAGAAAATCATAGCTGAGAACCAGTTGACCTCGATTATGATTACACATAATATGAAAGATGCGATTCGGTATGGAAATCGGCTTGTCATGATGCATGAGGGGCGTATCATCTACGATGTGTCCGGTGAAGAAAAGAAACAGTTGAAGGTAGCGGACTTACTGCAAAAATTTGAACAGGCTTCGGGTGAGGAGTTTGCCAACGACCGCATGATGCTGTCTTAGCAATTAACAAAACTTGCAATTTGCGGCGTAAGGTGATAAACTTAACAAAAATATTAAGATTGCCCTGTGTATTATGCATAGGTATTTAGCGGAACGCTGTACTAGTGAGGAGTATACAGTATGAGAAGTTTTTCAAAATCATCAAAGCTGGAGAATGTATTATATGATGTAAGGGGCCCGGTTGTGGAAGAAGCCAACCGCCTGGAAGAAGAGGGGAGACATATCCTGAAACTGAATATCGGAAACCCGGCCCCCTTTGGATTTTCAGCACCTGAAGAAGTAATAAGAGATATGATGCAGAGTGTAAGAAACAGTCAGGGCTATTCCGACTCCAGGGGAATCTTCGCAGCCAGGAAAGCAATTATGCAGTACTGCCAGATTAAGAATATTCCGAATGTTACACTGGATGGAATTTATACCGGAAATGGTGTCAGTGAACTGATTAACATGGCTATGCAGGCTTTGCTGGATACCGGAGACGAAATATTGATCCCGTCTCCGGATTATCCCCTTTGGACAGCCTGCGCTACCTTGGCAGGCGGCAATCCTGTGCATTATATCTGTGATGAACAGTCTGAGTGGAACCCGGACATTGAAGATATTAAGAAAAAAATCACCTATAAGACGAAGGCCATCGTGATTATTAATCCCAATAATCCCACGGGAGCACTTTATCCGGTGGAGATTCTTGAACAGATTGTTCAGATTGCCAGAGAACATGAACTGATGATTTTTTCTGATGAGATTTATGACCGCCTTGTGATGGATGGACTGGAGCACACCTCCATTGCATCTTTGGCACCGGATCTTTTCTGTGTTACATTCTCCGGGTTGTCCAAGTCTCATATGGTGGCCGGATTCCGCGTGGGCTGGATGGTCTTAAGTGGAAGCAAAAATAAGGGCAGAGATTATATCGAAGGCTTAAATATGCTGTCCAATATGCGCCTTTGCTCGAATGTTCCTGCACAAAGCATTATTCAGACCGCCCTATGGGGATATCAAAGTGTAAAGGAATATATTCAGCCGGGAGGCAGAATTTACGAGCAGAGAGAATACATCTACAACGCACTGAAGGACATTCCTGGCATTTCCGTAGTAAAGCCCAAGGCTGCGTTCTATATATTTCCCAAGTTGGATGTGGAAAAATTCAATATAGTAAGTGATGAACAGTTTGCTTATGATTTCCTTAGAGAAAAACAGGTTTTAATTGTCCATGGTGGTGGATTTAATTGGAAGGAGCCAGATCACTTCAGGATTGTTTATCTTCCGGATCAGAGAACATTAAAGTCGGCAGCTGGAAAACTGGCCGGTTTTCTGGAAAATTATCATCAAAAGTAGAGAGGATGGATTTGAATGGAGAAGCAGAAGACAGATATTTGCAATGGACATCATCATCATGAACATGTGGAAAAAGATGAGATCCCGGCTGACGAGGTGCTGTACCGGATGGCTGCTCTGTTCAAAACATTTGGGGATCCGACGAGAATACGGATTTTATCTGCCTTAAATCACCATGAGCTGTGCGTATGCGACATAGCAGAGTGCCTTGGGATGACACAGAGCGCAATTTCCCACCAGTTACGGGTGCTTAAACAGATGGAGCTTGTAAAGTTCCGTAAAGAGGGTAAGACTGTTTTTTATTCTCTTTCGGATGACCATGTATATACGATACTTAATCAGGGACTGGACCATGTTAACGAATAAGATAAGAAAGGGGAATTATGTATGGCATTTAAAAACAAAGTAACGCATGAAATTGAGGAACTGACAACAATCTGTAAAGAGAATTCTCAGATTGACTTAAGCCTTTATGGAAAATATGATGTAAAAAGAGGCCTCCGTGATGTCAATGGCAATGGTGTTCTGGCCGGACTGACCGAGGTCTCGGAGATAGTTTCCTTTAAAGATGTGGATGGGATTAAGACACCCTGTGAGGGTGAACTTTACTACCGCGGCATTAATGTGGAAGAACTGACAAGAGGCTTTCTGGATGAAAAAAGAATGGGATTTGAGGAGACAGCATACTTACTTTTGTTTGGAAATCTGCCCTCTGGTACTGAATTAGAGCATTTTCAGAACATCCTGCGTGCACAGCAGTCCTTGCCTAAGAATTTCGTACGTGATGTGATTATGAAGGCACCAAGCAGTGATATGATGAATACACTTTCACGAAGTGTACTGACTTTGTACGCATATGATCCTATGGCGGATGATATTTCTCTGTCCAATGTGCTGCGTCAATGCCTGACGTTGATTGCCGTATTCCCAATGCTTTCCGTGTATGGCTATCAGGCTTACAATCATTACATAAAAGGGAAGAGCCTTTACATACATCATCCGGATAAAAAGCTGTCAACGGCAGAGAATATCTTACGTATGCTTCGTCCGGATAAGTCATATACAGTGCTTGAAGCTACCATCCTCGATTTGGCACTGGTTCTTCATATGGAGCATGGCGGTGGTAATAACTCTACATTTACTACTCATGTGGTTTCTTCTTCCGGAACAGATACATATTCTACAATTGCTGCTGCCCTGGGGTCTCTGAAGGGACCAAAGCATGGCGGCGCAAATATTAAAGTGGTCAATATGTTTGCGGATATGAAGAAGAATGTCCGTGATTGGGAAGATGACGAAGAAGTCAGCGCATATCTGCGTGCACTTCTTCACAAGGAAGCCTTTGATAAGCGTGGGCTGATTTATGGTATGGGGCATGCGGTTTACTCTATTTCCGACCCAAGAGCCAACCTGTTCAAGTCTTTTGTCGCGCAGCTGGCAAAAGAAAAGAAAAGAGAAAAAGATTATAATCTATATGCCAAGGTAGAACAGCTTGCGCCTCAGATTATCGGCGATGAGCGCCATATCTACAAAGGTGTCAGTGCAAATGTCGATTTCTACAGCGGTTTTGTATATAGCATGCTGGATCTTCCCACTGAGCTTTTCACTCCTATGTTTGCAATTGCGCGTATCGTTGGATGGAGTGCGCACCGCATGGAAGAATTAATAAATACGGATAAGATTATCCGTCCTGCGTATAAAGCAGTAAAAGAAAGAGAAACTTATGTTCCGCTGCATGAACGGAAATAGGAAGGAATACCATGAGGCAGAAAGGGTTGTTTCATAGTTTTTATCCGGATCAGTGGGTGGACTCTACGTATGATATTGATTTTGAAGCTCTGTACAGGGAAGGATTCCGGGGGTTGATTTTCGATATTGATAACACGCTTGTTCACCATGGTGCACCGGCAGATGACAGAGCAGAGCAGTTATTTGCCAAATTACATCGGTTGGGATTTTCCTGCTGTCTGTTATCAAACAACCAGCTGCCGAGAGTGAAACCATTTGCAGATGTGGTGGGGGCTGAGTTTATTGAGAATGCTCATAAACCCTCTACCAGAAACTATCTGGAAGCCTGCAGCAGGATGAAGGTCGATGTCGCTCACACAGTTTTTATCGGTGATCAGCTTTTTACAGATGTTTATGGAGCTAAAAGATGTGGTATGCGCAATATTCTGGTAAAACCCATGAATCCAAAAGAGGAGTTTCAGATTGTTCTGAAGCGCAAACTTGAGCGGATTGTGTTGCATTTCTATACAAAGCATCTGGAAAAAGAGAAAAAATAGTTGAAAAATCTCAGAATTTATTATACTATATAGAATAGTCGTGTTGCGTCCTTATCGCAGCACCATATGTTAAGGAGGAATATCGGGATGATTTCAGCAGGTGATTTTAAAAATGGTATTACACTTGAAGTTGATGGTAAAGTTGTTCAGATTGTTGAATTTCAACATGTAAAACCAG
>CAMKHH010000199.1 GCA_946412445.1 uncultured Eubacterium sp. | reverse complement strand
TCAAGCTTTATGCGTGGGCTGCCAAAGGCCAGACACTATATCAGCAGGAATGAGGCATTTGTATCAGATGATACATTGTTTGGATATCAGAAGAAAATCATAGAGGATCTTGCAGAAACAGAATCCTGCATAATTGTGGGAAAATGTGCCGATTGGATATTACGTGAAAAAAGTAATGTGGTCAGTATTTATATAGAAGCACCCAGAGACTTTTGTGTGAGTCGTACGATGGAGCATATGGGTGTAACGAAAGAAACCGCGAATGCAACCATTGAGCATACAGACCGTTATCGGGCGGATTATTATGCCTATTATACAGGAGGAAACTATTGGACGAATCCGGTTAATTATGACATGACCTTAAATAGTGAAAGAGTCGGGGTGGAGGAATGCGTTACACTGATCCGGAACTATCTGGAAATTAAGGGGCTTATATAATTTTCATGATGAAAGAGAGGAATTGATATGAAATTAAAGGATACGGGACTGACAGAGGAAGAGATTAAGTTAAAAGTAAAAACATATATGATTGAAACGTATGAGCGAATGGATTTTGTTGCGGAGAGGGCGAAGGGTATGTATCTATATGCTCCGGATGGTACAGCGTACCTGGACTTTTATGCAGGCATTGCGGTAAACAGTGCGGGAAATTGCAATGATAAAGTGGTAGAGGCAGTGTGCGGGCAGTGTGCGGATATCATGCATGCCTTCAATTATCCATACACAATTCCACAGGCCCTTCTGGCAGAGAGGATTTGTACCACTATAGGTATGGATAAAGTTTTTTTCCAAAGCTCCGGAGCAGAGGCAAATGAAGCGATGATTAAGATGGCAAGAAAGTATGGGGTCGAAAAGTATGGACCGCACAAATACAATATTGTTACGGCTAAAATGTCCTTTCACGGGAGAACATTTGGAGCAATGAGCGCGACGGGTCAGCCGGAAGGTGCCTGTCAGATGGGATTTGGCGACATGACACCGGGTTTTTCCTACGCAGAATTTAATAATCTGTCTTCCTTTGCGGAGACGGTGAATGAGAATACAATTGCCATTTTGGTCGAGCCGGTCCAGGGGGAAGGCGGCGTTCACCCAGCCTCACAGGAGTTCCTGACAGGGCTGCGGACACTCTGTGATGAAAAGGGACTTTTGCTGCTGCTTGATGAGGTGCAGACAGGATGGTGCAGAACCGGGGCCGTTATGAGTTACATGAACTATAATATTAAACCGGATATTGTTTCTATGGCAAAAGCACTCGGTGGAGGGATGCCAATCGGAGCCATCTGTGCAACGAAGGAAGTGGCAAAAGCGTTTACCATCGGATCTCATGGGAGCACATTTGGCGGAAATCCGGTCTCCTGTGCGGCAGCGCTTGCGGAAATTGATGAATTACTGGAGCTCAATTGTGCGGAGCATGCAAAAGAGATGGGAGATTACTTTTGCGAAAAGCTTTCACAGCTGCCCCATGTGAAGGAGGTAAGGCATCAGGGACTGCTTGTAGGGGTGGAATTTGACGAGACCGTCAGTGGACCCGGGGTGAAGCACGCTTGTCTGGAACGTAAACTCCTGATTACGGCGATTGGCGGTCATATCATACGCATGGTGCCTCCCTTGATCGTAACGGCGGAAGAGTGCGATAAGGCATATGAGATTATCAGAGCGTCCGTAGAAGCACTGTAGAAGTTTCACAGAAAGTTCACAAAATTATTAGCACTCGCTATTGACGAGTGCTAATTTTAGTGTTATAACATATATAGAACAAAGGAACAGGAAAGTAAAAGATAAATAAAGACAAACAGATTCCTGAATGTTCTGGGTAACAAATGGACATCATTTATTATAGAAAGTATTTGAAAGGAGAGATGATTTATGTTGATGCCTAGTATTTTTGGAGAAAATGTTTTTGATGATTTCATGGGGTCTTTCGGAAGCCGCTGGACAAATAATCTGATGAGAACAGATGTGGAAGAAAAAGAAAACGGTTATGAAATTACGATGGATCTGCCAGGAGTTAAGAAGGAAGACATTCATGCAGAACTAAAAGACGGATATCTTACAATCAATGCTTCATCGAACTCCAGTAAAGATGAGAAAGACGAGGAAGGTAATTACATCCGCCGTGAAAGATATTCCGGCAGCGCAAGCAGAAGATTCTATGTCGGTGGTGCAGTGACACAGGAAGATGTCAAAGCCAGATTTGAAGATGGAACATTGAAACTGCTGGTTCCGAAAAAGGACATGAATCCGGAAGTGGAACAGAGACAATACATTTCGATTGAAGGATAGAGGAGGAAGGTTTTATGTTAGCACCTGGTGTATTTGGAAGAGATTTATTTGAGGATTTCTTTAATGATCCATGGTTTGATGACAAAGATTTCAGAAGGCTTGAAAAAAAGCTTTATGGACATCATGGGAAGAATGTGATGAATACAGATGTTAAAGAGACAGAAACCGGTTATGAGCTGGTCATGGATCTGCCGGGATTTAAGAAGGATGAAATTCAGGTATCTTTGGAAAATGGCTATTTAAGCATATGCGCATCCAAAGGACTTGATGAGGACAAACAAGATAAAAACAGTGGAAAGTACATCCATCGCGAAAGATACGCAGGGGCTTGCCAGAGAAGCTTTTACATTGGAAAGGAACTGAGACAGGAAGATATTCAGGCATCCTTTAAACATGGTATCCTGAAACTGGATATACCGAAACCGGATAAAAAACAGATTGAGGCAAATAAATATATTGCCATCGAAGGATAACGGCCCTTCTTCATATAGATATAAGTACAAAAAAGACACATCGCAATCAGATGCGTCTTTTTTGCTGCGCTCAGAATTTTCCCGCAGATACGCAAATTGCGGTTCCCGCAAGCACATAGGGAATCATCTTCGGCGGCAGGCCAAGGACTGAGGCAAAGATATATTTGCTCCAGGGCATTCCTGCGGCTCCAAAAAACATGCTGGTCAGCCCAATAGGCAATGGGGTAATTCGTGCCAGAAAACAAGTGACCGTATTGTTATTCTGATTAGAGGAGAGAAATTTACGGACTTTTTCATTCTTCTCGACTAACTTTGTCACCTCTTTGGCACCTAATTTCCAGCCAATGAAGTAGCTGATTGTTGTCTCGCAAAAAATCCCAATCAGGCTTATGAGAATACCCTGGAGCGAGGGGAAAATGATTCCGATGGCGATACAGAGAACTAAGTTGGGAATTGCCATGAGAACAGGCCGGAGGCAATAGAGTCCGATAAAAGAAAACGCGGCCAGAAACGGTGATGAGGGTGTGTAATTGATAATATCATCAACCGTTATGGTGCGAAGTCTCGGAAATAATAATAAGGTAACCACCAAGATCAGAATAACGGTCAATTGCTTACGGTGTGAATAAAGCCAGCGCATTCGTAACATCTCCTTTGACGCTTCTCTAGCATAACATTGAAATAAGTATAAGTCGATTATAACAAAAATATGCGTTCGTGTCAGTACTTATACTATAAAAAGCGTATTGCGTAACCATACACTTACTGTGTAACAATTTTACGTTGCGAAATACTCCTGCGGTATTGGGAGGGAGTGGTTCCTTCAAATTGTTTAAAGATACGCATAAAGTATTTATCACTGGAAAAACCGCAGTTGCCTGCAATAATGCTAAGTGAATGAGAGGTACTGCAAAGCAGGTTCACTGCTTCGGTATCGTTCATAATCATAGGCTTCCGATGATATCTCCAAAAGCAACGAGGACAAAGTGTCATGTAAGCGCCAAGTGGCATTATAATTTTCGCGTTTTGCCAAGTCTAAAAGCTGGGCAAAAATCGGAAGTGAGCGGCGCTCTGCTGAGAGTTGACCAACTTCCGGCAACAGGTAAGCATCGACCGGTATGGTTGAGGTGAATTCGGCATCAAGCGTATAGAGCTCATTATTTCGAATCATTGCGCTTTTGTTATATATTTTATCCTATGTGTCGTAAAACCCCTTGCTTTAGCTATAGGGATATAAGACACTCCCATCGAATTTACGCAAGTAATTGAAGATGAAACAAATGTACTTGTATAAGGG
>CAMKHH010000198.1 GCA_946412445.1 uncultured Eubacterium sp. | reverse complement strand
CGTTTTGCGTTAGCTGCCACTTCGGCTTTCTTGGCTTCCGCCTCTTCCTTTTTTCCCTGGGCCATAAGCGCGCCTATTTCCTTGGAAATCTTATTGCGTCTTGCCCGCAGGTCATCACCTTCCTGCTGGGCTTTTCTGTTCTCCGCGTCCAGCCCAATCACCTCATCCACCAGAGGCAATTTTTCCTCCTGGAACTTCTTGCGGATATTCTCTTTCACAACTTCGGGATTCTCTCTCAAAAACTTAATGTCGATCATATTATATTTATCTCCTTTCGGTCAGGAACCGGTGAACCGGCATAACCTGTATTATCCCACTACTTTTTCTATGAAAAGATTTTTAACCTTTACCAGATCCTTAATAACCTCTCTTTTTATTTTACCGCCGTCTTTGTCCCGGATAATGCGCAGTATGGGCCGGTCTTGGAAATCCCTGTTCTGCCCCACCACCACTCCGATTTCCCCTTCGCTGGTCAGCACATGGGTTCCCACCGGATACACTGCCGTAAAATTCAGAAAAACGTCCACCACTTTTGCGTCAAATTTTATACCTTTGTATATTTTCAGATATTCAACGGCTTCATGTACTTTGATCCGTTTACAGCCAATACCGCAGATCATTTCATCAAAAGCATCACATACACTGACAATTCTGCATTCCTGAGAAGTATTTCTGGATTTAAGCGGATATCCTGATCCATTTAATCTCTCGTGATGTAATAAAATAATATCCTTACTGGCTTCTGTAAGCCAGTCTTCTTCTTTCACTGCGGTATATCCATAGATTGGATGTTTCTTAAATTCAGATATTTCATAGGCAGGCAATTCCTCCAGTTCCCGATCAGAATAATCAAAGGTCTGATACCGCAATCCGATATCATGGAGCAGACAAGCCACACCAATATCATGAACAGATTTGGAAGATAGTCCCAACTTTATAGCTGTCAGAATCGCCATGGAACAAATACTTATGGAATGCTCGTATATATCTGCGTTTCTCTGCTTAATATCATATACTTTTTCAACCACCCGACTCTCTTCTAAAATATTGCTGATGATATTGTCGGCAGTTTTGCTCAGTTCTTCCAGATCTTCATTATGTTTATAAGTATGTTTCTCAAGAATATCCCTGACTTTTTCCTTGACTGAGCATTCGATATCCATCTTAAGGATCAGGCTTTCCTGTCCTTCTTCTTCCTCATGGATACATACTTCCCTGATTCCCAGATCCTTCAGTTTTTCTATATAATCCTGGCGGATAACGGCGCCTTCCGGCAATATAACTTGATAGTCCCAGGTCGTCAGCACTCTGGCCAATACTTCGTTTCCAACCAATTCCTCAATTTTTCTGACAATCATTTTTCCCTATGCCTCTGCGCTTGTTACTTTTCGTCGCCCATGGCTATGGCTAAAGCCTTTTCCTCTTCCTTTCCCAGGGTGATGGAACACTCCCCGGCAATCACTTCCTTGGTGTAGGAATAACAACCGTCTGTACTGTGAACGGAATTGATAATAAACCCGTCGTTATTCTCATTGAGCAGAGCCAGGCTGAAACTCAGTTGTCCGCCCATCTGTCGGAAGGCATCATATTTTACCAGTCCCATTTTCTGATAAGCTGTTTCCATTCGTTTATATAAAGTATGAATATCCTTTTTATTCTTATCGCAATTAATTTTAAGAAATTTATTATCTTCAAAAAGCGCAATAATATCCTGTTCCAGGCTGACGCCGTCTTTACCGAGCACAAATCTGTCCAGGCGCTTTTTCAGCTTTTGGATTTTCACCAGTAAACAGATTGTCAGGATCAATAAGATCACTAACATAACTGCCATGCCCAAAAAAAGATATCCTATATCTATATTGCCCAAGCCAATGGTATTTAATAAATTGCTGTATCCTGTGTTATTCATATTTTCCTCATTCAACTTTGTCTGCCAATCATCTCCAGAATCCGGTCCAGGTCTTCATGGCTGTAGAATTCAATCTCAATCTTGCCTGCTCCTTCTCCCTTGGAAGTTACTGCCACTTTGGTACTCAGTTTCTGCTTTAGTCTATCTTCAATATCCAGATAAATCGCCTGCAATGCCTTGTCATCCAGCTTCTTGACCTTGGCAGGTTTATGCAGATTCTTTACCAGTTTTTCAATCTCCCTGACACTGAGTTTTTCATCAAAGATTTTCTGAGCAAGAGCATATTGCTCCTCCTCGTCCTCCACAGCCAGCAGCGCTCTGGCATGACCTGTACTGATCATATCATCTATAACCATCTGCTGTACTTTGTCTCCCAGTTTCAGCAAACGGATGGAATTAGTCACTGCTGCCCGGCTCTTGGATACTCTCTCCGCCACTTCATCCTGCTTTAAATTAAATTCTTCCAGCAAACGCTTATAAGCCTGGGCCTCTTCAATGGGATTTAAATCCTCTCTCTGGATATTCTCGATTAGAGCGATTTCCACTATCTCCTGATCGGTATAGTTTTTGATTATTACAGGTACTTCCTTCAGACCTGCAAGTCTGGCAGCCCGCCATCTCCGTTCTCCGGCTATGATTTCATAATGGTCGTTCCTGTCCTGGACCAGAATAGGCTGCAGCAGACCAAATTGCCTGATGGAATCCGCTAACTCCTGAAGCGCATCCTCATCAAAGAATTTACGAGGCTGTTTTCTGTTTGGTTCCACTTTGGTAATCGCTACAGAAGTCTCTGCGGAATTCTCTTTTACTTCTGCTCTCTGCTTTTTCTCTTTTGTTTCTCCTATTATGTCCGGAATCATCTTGTCCAGACCTTTACCCAAACCTCTGGCAGCCATAGCCTCATTCCTTCCTTCCCTGTTATGCTTTACGCATTTAATTATTATTCTGCATTTTTACAAATCAATTCTTCCGCCAGATCCATATATGCCTCTGCACCCGCAGACTTAGGGTCATAAACAGTAATTGGCTCTCCATAGCTGGGAGCTTCCGCCAAACGGATATTTCTGGGAATCAATGTCTGAAATATGTATTGTGTCAGGTTGCTCTTCACATTTTCCACCACCTGGTTAGACAGATTGGTGCGGGAATCATACATGGTAAAAATCACACCTTCCATTTCCAGATCCGGGTTCAATCTCTCCTTTACCAGATTCACGGTGTGAATTAACTGGCTGAGACCTTCCAAAGCATAATACTCACATTGAATGGGTACCAGAACGGAATCTGCGGTAGTCATGGAATTGATGGTGAGCATATTCAGGGACGGAGGACAATCAATGATAATAAAATCGAATTTATCCTCTATGAAATCCACTGCATTCTTCAATATAAACTCTTTGCGATCCACGCCGATCAGTTCAATCTCTGCGGCTGCCAGATTAACATTGGAAGGTATGACAGATACACCGGGTATGACATCGGATATTATACAGTCATTGATTGTACATTCTTCCAGTATTAATTCATAAATGGTGTCATCCAGGTTATTTTTGTCAATACCGAATCCACTGGTGGTATTGCCCTGGGGATCCGTGTCAATTACCAGAACTTTCTTTCCTTTTACCGCCAGAGCGGCTGACAGGTTGATTGACGTGGTGGTCTTTCCCACACCGCCTTTTTGGTTTGCGACTGCAATAATTCTACCCATAGATTCGTATTACCTTTCTCATTTACGTAACTTTTTGTAATGCCTTTTCATTATATCACTTATGGGAATAGATAGCTATAGGAATTTTCATGTTTTTTATAAGTATAAGGACAGGAATATTGAGGAAATTTGCAAGGGGTAACAGTCTGTAAGATAATTAATTCTCTCCTGTAGCGGCAATCAATGTTTTACCATTCCATCTATATTTACTATGTATTTTACAGGTCTATTCTGCTATATATCTCTGCAATGCTTTACTGAATATAAGACATTTTCATAATATCAAATTTCGGAAACCGCCGAAACAACTATAGAACAGCTGGAGTCCATATTGAACATCTGACATTCCATATGTAATCTCTGGCACTTGATTAGCACAAACAGAAAGACATCTATCTATCTTTTTCTTCCATGTATCATTTTACAACATGTTACTATTAAACAATTTCCTATGTTTCATTCCTATTA
>CAMKHH010000197.1 GCA_946412445.1 uncultured Eubacterium sp. | reverse complement strand
GATTACGAGGAAGTCATCACAGTAACTGAAAACAATGCAAAAAAGCTATTTTTAGGAGAAACCAATGATTAGAAAAGATGTAAATAAGAAGATTTCCAGACAAAAGATTCTGGTTACATCTATTGTATTAAGTGCGGTGGTCATTATAGCTAATCCACTTTCTGTATTAAGTGCACCTGATACTACATATGAAAGCATTTCTGAAGAGCGGTCAGCAGATGCCGGCGATGATTTGAATGGAGAAGGTAATTCTGATATACCGTCAACGCCATCTCCGACACCAACGCCGGAGACAACACCGACACCTACAGTGACCCCGACCCCAACACCGGAGGTAACACCAACACCAGAAGCAACACCAACGCCGGAAGCAACACCAACGCCGGAGGCAACACCAACGCCGGAACCAACAGAGACACCGACGCCAGCACCTACCGAGACACCGTCTCCGACACCGGCGCCGAATGAACAAATTACGACAGATAATTCAGATCGTACGCCAATTAGACTGAATGTTGGCAGTGCCTCTGTCACACCGATTCTCTTACATACAATCCCAAAGGATTATGCACTGGCAAAAGTGGACTCATTTGTAAGTATACGGGAAGAAAAAGATGAGAAATCCAGGGCCGTGGGCAGACTGGAGCGTGGGGGTCTTTGTTTTATCATTGCGGATAAGGATCAGGAATGGGTTTTTGTAGAGTCGGGAGAAGCAAGGGGATTTGTGAAACGCGAGTATCTGATGATGGATGAAGAGGCGCTGAAGCAGATAGAAGCTGTCGGAGAGGATAGGTTCTCGCTGGCGGAGAGTCTGGTTCGCCCATGGGAGAATAAGGCATATGCATATTCCACAGATACGATAAAAGATGTGGATATTGCCAGCAGCCTTCGTCAGTCTGTCCTGGAATTTTCACAGAGTTTTCTGGGGAATCCATATGTATGGGGCGGTGTAAGCCTTACAAACGGCGCCGACTGTTCCGGATATGTGATGCAGATATACAGACAATTTGGATATTCGCTGCCGCGTACATCCGGAGAACAGGCAAACTTTGGAACCAAAATACCTGCATCGGAGGCACAGCCGGGTGATTTGCTTTTCTATGCCAGAGATGATGGTACAATTTATCATGTACTCATCTATATGGGCAATGGCAAAGCGATTAATGCACAGAGCAGCAGGACGGGAATCGTAATATCTGATGTGGATTACAATAAGGTTCCCTGGGCTGTGAGAATTATTAATGATGAGAATGCAGTACCGGCTGTCAGCCTGCTGTCCGGTAACAGTGGGGTTAAGCCCAATGGCCGATACTTGGGTAGATTTAAACTTACGGCATATTGCAATTGTGAAATCTGCTGTGGGCACTGGTCGGGCGGACCGACAGCAAGCGGAGTGATGCCGTCACAGGGAACAACGGTAGCCGTGGGCGGTGTGGATTTTGGTACCAGGCTGAACATCGGAGGTCAGGTGTTTACTGTGGAAGACAGAGGAACACCCTATGGCCATATTGATATCTTTATGAACAGCCACGCAGAGGCTACACAATTTGGTGTTCAGTATGCGGATGTGTATGTTCAAAATTAACTTTTAAGAAATTTTACAGTTCAGCCGTACAGATTCAACCCTGGCGGAACCGTATTGAATTGCAGAGAAGCCTTGCATAGATTATGCAGGGTTTTTTTGCGTTATGCCGGGAGGAATTTTCAAACATGCAATGAAAGAAAGTAATAGCTTGTATATGTTTTCTATGTTACTATATGCTTGATAGATGAGGAAAGGAAGGCAGCTCATATGGCGGGAAAAAGGGTAAAACAAAAGGACGAACAGATATCAGAGGAAGAGGAAAGGGGATTGCCCCGGTTCAGTGAACTGGATCAGTACCTGTTTGGACAGGCTACGCACTATGACCTCTATCGGAAGATGGGGGCACACCCGGGGAGCCTGGAGGGAAAGGATGGAGTCTGGTTTACGGTATGGGCACCAAACGCTGAATCAGTTTCCGTAATCGGAGAATTCAATGGATGGGATGAAAAGGTGAACCCCATGAAAAAAGTGTCGGAGGGGGGAGTCTATGAAGGCTTTATTTCGACGGCAAAAGAAGGAGACCTTTACAAATATTGTATTATGAGCCGGAAAGGAAAATTGCTGTATAAAGCAGACCCTTATGCCTTTGCAGCAGAGAAGCGGCCTGGAAATGCATCCCGGGTGGCTGATATCGGAGGCTACAGGTGGGGGGATACCACTTGGCTGAAAAAAAGGAAAGAATCTAATCCCGACACATCGCCCATGTCCATCTATGAGCTGCATCCTGGTTCGTGGAAGAAGCATCCCTTCAGCGAAAAGAATCCGGAGGGATTCTATGATTATAAGTATCTTGCAGAATCGCTTACAGCGTACGTAAAGGATATGGGCTACACACATGTAGAACTTATGGGGATTGCGGAACATCCGTTTGATGGCTCCTGGGGTTATCAGGTGACCGGATACTATGCACCGACCTCCCGATACGGAACTCCAAAACAGTTTAAATATCTGGTGGATTATCTGCATAAGAACAAAATTGGCGTGATTTTGGACTGGGTACCTGCGCATTTTCCGAAAGATGAACACGGTCTTGCGGAGTTTGACGGGACAGCAGTCTACGAGTATGAGGATCCGCGAAAAGGGGAACATCCTGACTGGGGAACAAAGATTTTTAATTATGAACGCCCGGAGGTCAAGAATTTCCTTCTTGCCAATGCTTTGTATTGGATTGAGGAATACCATATAGATGGTCTGCGGGTGGATGCGGTGGCATCCATGCTGTATCTGGATTATGGGAAATCTGAAGGACAGTGGGTTCCGAACCGGTACGGCGGAAATCAGAACCTGGAGGCTGTAGAATTCTTTAAGCACTTGAACTCTCTGGTAATCGGCAGAAATAAAGGGGCTGTCATGATTGCAGAGGAGTCTACCACTTGGCCTAAGGTGACGGGGGATGTTCACGATGGAGGGCTGGGATTCAGCTTTAAGTGGAATATGGGGTGGATGCATGACTTCCTGGAGTACATGAAGCTGGACCCTGTATATCGAAAATATAATCATAACAGTATGACATTTTCCCTGACCTATGCATTTGGTGAAAATTATATACTGGTACTTTCCCATGATGAGGTGGTACATCTGAAATGTTCTATGCTCAGCAAGATGCCCGGAGTGGGGGAGGATAAGTATAAGAATCTGATGGCAGGATACAGCTTTATGATCGGACACCCGGGCAAGAAGCTTTTGTTCATGGGGCAGGATTTCGGACAGCTTCAGGAATGGTCGGAGGAGCGTGAGCTCGACTGGTATCTGCTCGCGGAGAAGCCCCACGAGCATCTGCAGGCTTATGTGCGGGATCTGCTTCACCTCTATACCAGATATCCTGCTTTGTATGCCAATGACACCCCGGAAGGGTTTGAATGGGTCAATGCGAATGATGGGGAAAGGAGTATCTTCAGCTTCATCCGAACCTCACCCACCGGAAAGGAGAATCTGCTGTTTATCTGTAATTTTACTCCTGTGGAAAGGCCGGACTACCGGGTTGGAGTTCCTAAGAAAAAACAATACCGTCTGATACTGGACAGCTCGGATATTAAGTATGGCGGAAATGCGTGTGAGCGCCCGGTAATCTATCGGGCTGTGGCAAAACCATGCGATGGAAGGCAGTTTTCCATTGGATTTTCCCTTCCCGCTTATGGCGTGGCAGTGTTCAGATTCTAAATAAAAAGGTGAGAAGATAGAGCACCAGGAGGTGCAGGGGGTAAAAGAAATAAAATGCATATTTCAGGCTAAGCCCCCGGGCACCATTATATCTTTGAATCGGTATCAGGGAGAAGAAACAAAACGCTTCTCCCAAACCAAGGAGGGTAAGGGCGGAACAGGCCAGCAAAGATCCCATAGTTCTCCTGAACCGGAACAGGTAAAAGAGAACAATGGCCAAAATCCCATACATCTCATAGTCGGAGTGCATAAGCCAGGCGGCTGTGCAGCCGGCCAGGGAGATCAGTAAGATGTATATTGTGGTAAAGAATCTGTTCTGACTGAGCTTTTCAGCCTCAGAAATTGCCCAGATGGTCAGAAG
>CAMKHH010000196.1 GCA_946412445.1 uncultured Eubacterium sp. | reverse complement strand
CAACAGTTTCTCTGTCAGTTAAGATTACGCCGGCCTTTTCCAGAGGCATGCGGCCGCCGGGAAACTTATCTTCCACAACCAGATACTCACACTCTTCGGCGTTGACAAAGGGTGCCACATAGGTCTTCCTGCCTGTAATCACCGGCTTTGCATCCTCCATACCATCTGCTTCCAGGATTTTTTCCACTCTCTGGTCCGGCCGTGGTGTGATTTTATCAATCATTGTCCACGGAAAGCTGACACAGCTTTCATCTCGCAGGTATTCCGGAAATCCCGGTTCCGTCAAGCCCGACTTCGTCCAGATTTCTGCAAATTCCATAACCGCAGCCTGCAGCTTTTCACCATTATGGGAACAGTTATCCATGCTGACCATGGCAATCGGCAGCTTTCCTGCCTGATAACGCGCATAGAGCAAAGAAGTAATCTTGCCGATATAACTGACCGGTCTTTCAGGTCCGTTCTTCATATCCAGTTCAACAGCCCGCTGATAGTTTCCAGAGGCATCCACAAGCTGATACCCCTTCTCGGTAATCGTAAAGCTCGCCATCTGAAGCGAAGGATTCACGAAGATTTTATTTATTCTGCGAAACTCGAGATCATTTTCACTGTCTAATATTATGGATTCCACGATACTGCCGATTACGTGCTTCTCCAACGTATGATCCGCCTTCAGGGTTACAAGAATGCTCAGATTATCATGGGGAATATTCACCATCTTTATAATATCGTAGTCGAAGCCTTCTGCAACTACCAGTCCCGTATCGCAGATTCCCTGATTCAGAAGCTTTTGTACCAGATTGG
This sequence comes from uncultured Eubacterium sp., assembly GCA_946412445.1. Taxonomy (GTDB): domain Bacteria; phylum Bacillota; class Clostridia; order Lachnospirales; family Lachnospiraceae; genus Novisyntrophococcus. The sequence continues at coordinate 3,307 of CAMKHH010000196.1, read as the reverse complement.
CCTGGAAAGCACGAAAAATATTTCCAGCTCCGAAATGCAGCCACTTCGGTTCTGCCTTCGTTTTCTCCTTCACAGCCGCCCTGTCAAATGCAGGCACCTGATAACCGGCGTCCTTCCATGCCCTGCTTTTCAATCCTTCATCATCCAGACGCATCTTTAGCCCCTCCTTGCATTTTTGTCGATTGCTTCCCATAAACCGTTAAGATATGTGGCTCCCAAAGCACGGTCATAAAGTCCATACCCCGGCATAGCCTTCTCACCCCAGATCATCCTTCCATGATCAGGACGGATCGGACCTTCGAATCCTATCTCGTATAAGGCTTTCATAATCTCATACATATCAAAAGAGCCATCGGAAGAGAGGTGTGCTGCTTCCTCAAAATCATTTTGTGAGTTAAATTTCAGGTTACGTACATGGGCAAAATGAATTCTTCCCTTCAGTGAACGGATCATGTCCGGCAGGTCATTCTGCAGATTGGTTCCATAGGAGCCGGAGCAGAAGGTCACTCCGTTATGCGGATTATCTACCATATGCATCAGACGCAGAATATTTGTTTTGTTTATGATAATGCGGGGCAGTCCAAACACGCTCCAGGCAGGGTCATCCGGATGGATTGCCATATGGATATCATATTTATCACATACAGGCATCACACGCTCCAGAAAATACTTCAGATTGGCAAAAAGTTTTTCGTCATCCACCTCTTTGTACAGCTCAAATAGTTCTTTGATTTTTGCCATACGCTCCGGCTCCCACCCGGGAAGCATGGCGCCATTGGAATCTGCCTGAATGGCTTCAAACATCTCCTCCGGCTTGATTTTATCTACTGCTTCCTGCGTATAGGCAAGTACCGTAGAGCCATCCGGACGCTTTCTGGCCAGTTCGGTACGGGTCCAGTCAAAGACAGGCATAAAGTTGTAACATACCAGATGAATGTCCGCTTTTCCCAGGTTCTCCAGTGTTTCAATATACGTTTCAATATAGGCTTCCCTGTCCGGTGTCCCAATCTTGATTGCATCATGAATATTCACGCTCTCAATACCGGCCAGTGACAACCCTGAAACCTCCACTTCCTTTTTCAGATTCATGATTTCATCATAGGTCCATAGCTCGCCTGGCATCTTCTCATACAAGGTTGTGATGATTCCGGTGACACCGGGAATCTGACGGATCTGTTCCAGCGTTACCGTATCATATTTACTGCCGTACCAACGCATTGTCATCTGCATAATTTATTCCTCCCTTTTCATATACATTTTTATCTGTCGTTACTAATTAGTATACACGATTATTTTTGCATTTTAATATCATTTTTTGCTTGATTTATTGCAAAAATTGCTGTATTCTAGGTAGTGAACGATAATTGAAACCAAGGGAAACTATGATATGGCTAAAAGAAAAGTTGCAACTATGGCGGCAGATGATGCACGCCAGTATATGTTAAAGGAAAACTTCGAAATATATGAAAAGTCAGGTGTCCCCAGCGGCGCCATGGAAATGCACTTTCATAATTTCTATGAGATCATGCATATTACCCAGGGGGAATATGCGATACTGTTGAACAATATCACCTACCGTCTGAAGCCCGGTGATTTTATTCTGATTAACAGAAACCAGTTTCACCATTACCAATACGTGGAAAAGCAGCATGACAGCTGCCGCCGGCTTCTGATGTGGATATCAAAAAGTTACCTGGAGCAGCTTGCGGGCCCGGATGTGGAGCTTGCTTACTGCTTTACCCAGAATAAAACCCCGGCCTGGCATTTTCCGGCGCATCACCGGGATCATCTGAATAAATACCTTACGAAGCTTCTCTATCTGGAGAGCGATGATAAAACCTCCGGCGGGGAACTGCGTCTGTTGGAAAATGCTTATCTCACCCTGTTTTTTGTCTCTTTAAACCAACTGTGCCGCCATCCGGAATTTTCATTTACCACAGAAAACACCTCCAACAACCCCATGATCCGGACACTGACAGATTATATCAACGAACATATTGAACAGCCTATAACTCTGGATATGCTGGCGGAACAGGCTCACTTAAGCAAGTACCATTTTGTCCGTATCTTCAAGGAACTGACAGGCATGACCGTACATGACTTCATCAATCATAAGAGAATCATAAAGGCCTGTGAGCTGATTTGGGAGGGCGAACCCCTGGGCAGCCTGTGTCAGCGCTGTGGATTCTCCGACTATTCCTCCTTCTTCCGGAATTTCAAAGCCATCTATGGTATTTCTCCCCGGGAGTTTAAAGCCTTTTATGAAAAGGATACGGACCTGCCATAAATCACGCACCAAAAGGTCATGCTTTTCCATGCAGGCATGAAATGCATGGCCTTTTGACCCTATGATACCTGTGGACTGCTATACACTGTATATTCCCGGATTACCCGAGAATATCCTTTGTGTCTTTATATATCCCATTTACTTTCTCTGTATATTTAGTGCTTCCTTTTGCTTCGCACTCTTTTACATAGGCATCCCAGTCTGTATCAAGACTTTTCTTTCCGGTTATGAATTCCAACGCTGATATATTCACATAGTCCATAAGCGGTACCTTAATCAGATTCAGTTCCTCTTTCTGCTCTTCATCGGAAAGCACCGGAGGCTGAAGCTTCTGATTCTCTTTATTGGCGTTGATTCTTTCATTCCACTCCTTTTCTCCTTCAGTGAACTTGGAAAGCTGTATCTGCTTATTGCCGCCATAGGCAAAGACCCCGCCGCCAAAACCATAGTCCACGTTCAGCTGCTTCGCAGCACCCGGATTAAATCCATTGTAATAGATATCGGAGTTCAAGGTAATATTCCCGTCTGCATCCTTTGTATATGTCTCACCTTCAACACCCCACTGAGACAGTTCATGACCTTCATCCGAATACCAGAGCCAGTCGATAAAGCGGAGCATTTTGATAAAATCCTTTTCCCCCAGGTCTTCAAGCGCACTCTTGCTGATCATAACACCATTCTCAAGACGTCCTACTGCACTCGAAACCTTCAGATTTCCCTTCGGTCCTGAAGGAGTTGTCAGGAAGTACAGGTCTGCATTCTCCACCTGCATCTTATTACCGGAAATAATATCAGACAGCTGCTGATAGTTTGCGGAGAGCACATAGGAATCCCCGCGGAAGAATTTTGCCTGAGCCTGCTGGCTGTCCTGCGTAAACGTCTCGGGATCTATAATTCCTTCACTGTATAATTTATTGAAGTAAGAAAGGAAGTCCTTGTAGTCCTCTGTTGTGTCTGCAAAGTAGAACTCGTCTTTATCAAAATCAAACTTCATTCCATCCTGCAGTCCCCAGTCACCGC
>CAMKHH010000195.1 GCA_946412445.1 uncultured Eubacterium sp. | reverse complement strand
GGAGCTATCATGGAAAAAAGTCCTATGAAACATTTACACATCAGAAAAGTATAGTGAAAAAATCAACAGTAATAGATATTCCAATCCGGTATCAGCCATATGGCCCGGAGAAGAAGAGACTGCTGAAATTCTTTTTATAAAAATTTTAGAATTAAGAAAATCCCATATTTATCATATTCTCGCGACTTTGCTAGCACTCATTCCAAATGAGTGCTAACTTTCTATTGACTTTTATCAAAGAGAGTACTAAGATATCCTTTAGAACATGTAACGGACAGACTGTGATACGGCATCTGTTAAGTTACGGAAGAAAACAGGAAAAGGAGTGTGAGACCATGGCAGAGAAACATGGCAGTCTTTCAATTAACAGTGAGAATATATTTCCGATTATTAAAAAGTGGATGTATTCCGATCATGATATTTTCATCCGCGAACTGGTATCCAATGGATGTGATGCCATTACAAAACTTAAGAAGCTGGAGGTAGTCGGAGACTATCAGTTTCCGGAGGACTATAAGGCAAAGATTGAAGTCATAGTAAATCCGGAAGAGAAGACTCTGAAATTTATTGATAACGGTATTGGTATGACTGCTGATGAGGTCGAAGAATATATTACCCAGATTGCGTTTTCCGGTGCAACTCAGTTTTTAGAGAAATATAAGGACAAGACAGATAAAGATCAGATCATCGGTCACTTTGGTCTGGGATTTTATTCCGCGTTTATGGTTGCAGGATTTGTTCATATAGATACGCTTTCTTATCAAAAGGATGCAGTTCCCGTACACTGGGAGTGTGACGGAAGCACAGAATACAGCATGAAAGACGGCAATAAGACAACTTGCGGAACGGAGATTACTCTCTTTCTGAATGAGGAAAGTCTGGAGTTTGCGAATGAATACCGTGTGCGTGAAGCTCTTGAAAAGTATTGTTCCTTTATGCCGGTGGAAATCTTTCTTTCAAAGGAGAATGCCCCCCAGGAGTATGAGACCATAGATGAAGCTGATTTAAAAGAGGATGACGTTGTAGCAGAGCATATCCATGAAGAAGCTAAGACAGAAGAAAAGGAAAATGAAAACGGAGAGAAGGAGGTAGTTGAAATTTCGCCTGCAAAAGACAAGGTGAAGATCAACAAGCGTCCGGTATCTATCAGTGACATACATCCGCTGTGGGCAAAACACCCGAATGAATGTACAGAAGAAGAGTATAAGGAATTCTACCGTAAGGTATTCAATGACTACCGTGAACCTTTGTTCTGGATTCATCTGAATATGGATTATCCGTTCAACCTCAAAGGAATTTTATATTTTCCGCGGATTAACACCGAATACGATTCCATCGAGGGAACTATTAAGCTTTACAATAATCAGGTGTTTATCGCTGATAATATCAAAGAGGTCATACCGGAATATCTGATGCTGCTCAAAGGTGTTATCGATTGTCCGGACCTGCCGCTGAACGTATCCAGAAGTGCACTGCAAAATGACGGATTTGTAAAGAAAATTGCAGATTATATTTCCAAAAAGGTAGCAGATAAGCTAAGCGGAATGTGTAAGACGGACCGCGAAAATTATGAAAAGTACTGGGATGATATCAGTCCGTTTATTAAATTCGGCTGTATTAAGGATGAGAAGTTCTCCGGCAAAATGATGGATTATATTCTTTATAAGAATATTGATGGAAAGTATCTGACACTCTCTGACTGTCTGGAAGAAAATAAAAAGCCGGAAGAGACCGAAGGAACAAAAGATGCAGAAGAAGTGGAAGTACAGGATGCTGATACAGAAGCAACGGATACAGAAACATCCGATGCGGATAAAGAGGTGAAAGAGCCGGAAAAGACTTCTGTTTTCTATGTAACGGATGAGACATTGCAGAGTCAGTATATTAATTTGTTCCGGGAGCAGGGAAAGGATGCGGTGATTTTAAAGCACAACATTGATTCCGCGTTTATCTCTCATGTGGAACGAATCAAAGAGGATGTCAGATTCCAGAGAATCGATGCCGATTTATCCGGGGATATGAAAGTTGATTCTATAGATCTCACAGAGGAAAACAAGGCATTGAACGAACTGTTTAAGAAAAACCTGAACAGGCAGAATCTGGAAGTACAGGTAGAAAACCTGAAGAATGACAGTATTTCTTCCATGCTGACAGTTTCTGAGGAAGACCGCCGCATGCAGGATATGATGAAGACGTATGGTATGGCGGGGATGGATCCCTCCATGTTTGGCGGAAAAGAAAAGCTTGTACTTAATGTCGGCCATCCTCTTGTAAAATATCTGTTTGAGCATGGGGACGGAGAACATGTATCTGCGATTTGCGAGCAGCTTTATGATCTCGCGTGTTTGGGCAACAAACAGCTGGCTCCGGAGCAGATGACAGCGTTTATCAAACGCAGCAATGAAATTATGGTCCTTTTAGCGAAGTAATACACCAGGCCTGTACACTTTTGTACAGGCCTGTATCAGTTGTCTGTGAAATCAATATCCTGACGGATTAGAAATTCCCGGAGTGCATGATCCAGGGCTTCATCCAGGGATTTGTCCAGCGTGAAGATGCGAAGCGAAGTCCCCGTAGTAAGAACCAGGGCTTCCCCATTGTACTGACAGTTTAAAAAAAGTCCAAAGACATCATCGGGAGTTATATCCATCCCGCTTCGGGCAATCAGAAGCTCCGTCTCATCCCTGGAAAACAAAAGGACAATTTTAAAGGAGAGAGGGGTGCGCTTCCCCTTGATGACGGAAAAGCAAAAGGGCTTAATATCCTTCCAGAGAACCTGCTGCTGACCGGAAGAGCGCAGCTCTTTGGCAGTATCAGCATCAAAGAAATCCTGATGCAGGAGTCCGTCAATGGAAAAGGTGACAAAAGTCGTAATAGATGCCTCTGATACATAAAACCGGTCAAAGGTATCTGAAACCAAAAGGCGGTTCATAAAATTTTTAAGACTCTTAATCGTAAGGGCAATCATTTCACAGCCATCCTTTCTTCTTAAAATACCATATCTCGCCTATTACAATCACAGCACAGGCAGCAATCAGAACAAAGTAGGCAGAAGGCTGCTGAAGCTCAGGCATATTATTAAAATTCATGCCGTACCATCCGGTGATGATGGACAGCGGAAAAAAGATTGTGGTAACTACCGTCAGAATTCTCATCGTATCATTCTGACGGAGATCGATATTCCCCTGATGCATCTCTCGGATTTGATGTGCATATTCCCGGAGCATCTGTGTATTATCATAAAGCCTGTCCACGCGCGCTAAAAGCCGCTGAAACTGGACAGAGTATTCCTCTGGAAAGAAGTTATTTATGTTTTCGGACAGAATTTCAAACATATCCATCATCTGCTGGTAATAAGAGTGGTATATCAAAAGCTCCCGCCGATCTGTCGTAATATTTCTGTTCAGCTCTCTGGGAAGGATATCGGTAAGAGACTCTTCCATGATAGCCAGGCGCTTTTCATAATGCTGAAGCAGTACTGTATCTCCATCGATTAAAGATTCCATGAATTCAAAGAAAAGTCTGTAGCTGTCATTGATGGAGGTAAAGACTTCATTTAAAAACAGGGACATGGTCTCACTTAGATGCTTTTCATCATCAACGATGACAAGATGGTGCTTCTCAAAGTAGAAAATCAGGGATATCGTTGAAGACTGGGGTGTTTGCTTATCGGGAATTAACAGGGTTCCGATGATGGCATCCGGCAGCATCTCTATCTTGCAGTAGCTGATACTTTCGCACAGGTTCCGCATGAACTCCTTCCGATAGCGGAGATCCTTACAGAATTCTTTTGCCTGTTCAAAATTCAGAAATTCAAGGACTTCATCCTGAGAATCTGTCGCAGTCTCCTCTGTGATTTCCTGAAGATGTTTATTTATAAGATAACGCATAGCTATAGTCCTTTCCAAACACTCGAACACTCAAACATTTTACCACGAAGGAAGGCAGGTTCCAACAGAGTAAGTATACCTTTTGTAAAATGGTTATGCAAGGGAAATTGTTCATAAAAAATACTATGCAAATAGCCTTATCTGTGATATAGTGTAGTTGACATATGGTAATGAAAACTACATCGCGAAGTGATAAAACAGAACTATGGAGGCATTTATATGAGCTT
>CAMKHH010000194.1 GCA_946412445.1 uncultured Eubacterium sp. | reverse complement strand
CTGATAGTCTGCAACAGCTGCAGCTTTCACGATGATATCCTGATTTAAAAAGTTCTCTGTGACGGCCCGATACATGTCATCTGCCGTAACTACCGGAATCAATTCGACCCCTATCGGCTGCCTCAGATGTACCGGGCCTGAAATTAATGTTACTTCCGCGCCTCTAAGTGCCGCCATCCGTGCAATTGCATATCCCATCTTTCCTGTGGAGCGGTTGGTCAGATAGCGTACCGGATCGATTGGTTCCTGTGTTGAACCAGCCGTCACCATTATCCGCTTATCTGCCATATCTTTTTTTCTTGCGATGGAATATATCACATGTTGGAGAAGCACTTCAGGCTCAGGCAGCTTTCCGGTTCCAACATCTCCGCAAGCCAGATAACCGCTGCTCGGTTCCACGATTTTATACCCATAATGCCTTAATCTTATGAGGTTATCCTGAAGGACAGGGTTCTCGTACATCTTCGTATTCATGGCGGGTGATACTAAAATTTCACAGCTGCAGGCCATCACTGTCGTAGTCAGCATATCATCTGCAATTCCTCCTGCCAGCTTTCCGATTATATTGGCCGTAGCCGGAGCTATCAGAACCAAATCAGCTTTCTTGGCCAGGGATACATGCTCTACACTGAATTCAAAATTACGGTCAAAGGTGTCCACCAGACACTTATGTCCAGTCAGTGTTTCAAACGTTATCGGATTAATAAAGTTTACCGCATTCTTCGTCATCAGTACATGTACTTCCGCATGCTGCTTCATCAGCATACTTGCCAGGTTTGCCGCCTTATAGGCTGCTATAGAGCCTGTCACTCCAAGAATCACTGTCTTTCCTTTGAGCATCAAATCTCCTTTCCATCTATAAGCCAAAAACCTTCAAACCCTGTGCTTATGATTCACATCGGTTTGAAGGTATCGTGCACATCAGGGGATAGCACAACAGTTTCTCAAAGTTCTGCACTAACCGTCATTTCTATCTGCCACAACACTTTTTATATTTTTTACCACTGCCGCAAGGACAAGGATCATTTCTTCCAATCTTAGTCCCTTTTATAATTGTGCCGGATTTCTTCTGTTCGAGATAAAGCTCTTTTTTCTTCTCTTCTGTGAAAATACTGTCCCACATAGGAAGTTCATACAGCCACTCTGCCTTGGCATCCACCATATTTTTATATAACAGTTCTTTGTCGAATCCCAGATTAACCTGCGTATCCTCATCCATCTCTTCAATAGGGTTCTGAACCTTCAGGCTGTCATTGATACCATCGAGGAATCCTACCATGGTCATCACATCGATTTCATACTTATCAGCCAACTCTTTTACGGTACCCCGTACCACTTCGTCCGGATTGACCAAAAGCTTTTCATAGATGCCTTTTTCAATCAAAAAGTAATCTGTCCAAAATTTCTGTAACTGGTTCTTGTCCGTCTCCTGGGAGTAGGCCATGTCTCTCCAGTTCTGTAATAAACTCATATATTCTTACCGTCCTTTGATTCAAAATACTTATTGCTCCGGAATCTTCTGCCTATAAAGAGAATTCCGCTAATAAGTCAGCAGATATAGTATATACGAATAGCTGTCAAATTGCAAGCATTCAAAAAGCATTTGATTTTCTCAGTTATCCTGATGTACTATGGGAATCCCTCTCCGCTCAACGCTTGTAGAAAATACGATCTGTGTCTTTGTTCTGCCAAAATGCTGCAGCTGTCCGATAAAAAGATCCAATTCCTTTGTTGTCTTAAAATATACAGCCATCAGCATGGAATAGTCTCCTGTAACACAGTCGCATTCTACAACATTCGGAACGCCCTCTATGTAGGGGTAAAATTCCTTCTTCTGGTTCGGTTCCACCTGTAAATTAATAAACGCTTTGATTCGATAGTCAAATACCTCCGGATTCACCGAAGCCATATATCCGGTTATCACACCATCCTTCTGAAGGCGCTCGATTCTGGCCGAAACAGTAGGGGAAGACAGAGAAACCTTCTCTGCAATGGTTTTTACCGGAAGCCTTGCATCCTGCTGAAGTATATCTACAATCTGTCTGTCTGTTGCATCTAATTCATGCTTCATGGTAAGTCCTCTTCTTAATTATAATTCTTCCGGGTTCTCTTCCACCTGTTCCAGTTTTTGCACAACTGTGCTTTCTACGCGATGCTCTTTTACTTCAATCACCTTAATATGCAAATCCTCTGTCTCTAGTTCAAACTGAGTACCATCATCCGGAATGGATCCCAGATTTCCAAAGATATATCCGCCAAAAGTATCATATTCCTCTATAGGAAGTTCTACCTGTAAGACCTCCTGTACATCATCTAAAACTGCGTAACCCTGGATTCTCCATATGTTATCGCCAATCTGTTCTATCTCTTCCGGGCGCTTTTCATCGTCCTCTTCCACAAGATCACCTACCAGTTGTTCAATCAGGTCTCTCAATGTGACGATGCCTTCCATACCACCATACTCATCCAGAACAACCGCAAAATAATTTCCGCTTTTTTTCATGTTGCGGAATAAAAGATCCGCTTTAATATTCTCCGGTACAAAATATGCAGGTCTGACAGCTTTTGCCATGATTTCTTCCCTGCTCATATCCTGCAGACGAAAGAAGTCCTTTGCGTCCATAATTCCCAGAATATCATCCACACCTTCTCCGCAGACAGGAAACAGGGAATGGCGGCTCTCATGAATGGTCTTCTCCCACTCTTCTTTACTGCTTTCAGCCCAAAGCACTGCAACATCCGTACGATGTGTACAAATTTCCTCCAGAGAGATGTCATTAAACTCAAAGACATTCTGAATCATCTCTTTCTCGTCATAATTAATCGTACCTTTTTCGCTTCCGGCTATTATCATCAAACGGATTTCATCCTCAGTGACTTCATCCTCTTCCTGATTTGGGTCAATTCCAATCAACCGCAAAACTCCATTAGTTGAAGCCGTCAAAAGCCATACCAGAGGTGCGAAAAATTTAGCGATCTGATTCAGAAAAGCGGCCATTCCAAGCGCTATCTTTTCTGAGTTCTTCATAGCAATCCTCTTAGGGACCAGCTCACCGAAAACCAAAGTAAAGTAAGATAAAATCAAGGTAATCAGAAATACAGAAATAGTGTTCAGTGTCGCTGCTGGCAGTGGTACGTTCAACTTAGTAAACCCCCTGACCAGATGACCGGAAAAGTTATCAGCCGCATAAGCACTCCCCATAAATCCGGACAATGTAATCGCTACCTGGATTGTTGCCAGAAATCTTGACGGTGATGAGGTAAGCTTTACCAGATTTGTTGCTTTTTCATTACCGTCAGAAACCAGCTTGGAAAGTTTGGTCTCATTCATAGAAACCACTGCAATCTCAGCACATGCAAATACTGCATTGAGAGCGATCAGAATAATCTGTAAGATAATAGGCGATAGCAAAGGGTCGCTGTCCAAAATAAATTCCTCCTAAATACATTATAATTTGATATACTATTTTCCCTCTATGATAAAAAAGTATTCATAAAGCATATCTTACTATCTTTGCTGATAGATGTCAATATTTGAAGTAGCGGACTCCTGATTCAAAGATTTTCATATCCTGCTCACCATAGATGTTAATTGCAACACCATCTCCGCGGCGTTCCACATGTGCCATCTTGCCAAGGACGCGTCCATCAGGACTTGTGATACCTTCTACAGCACGATAGGAGCCATTCACATTCCAATACTCATCCATGGTGACTCTGCCTTCGGGATCACAGTATTGGGTAGCCACCTGCCCATTTGCAAATAATTGATTCAGCCATCTTTCATTTGCAACAAACCGGCCTTCCCCATGAGAAGCGGGGCTGGTATATACTCCACCCTGTTCGGCACCCGACAGCCATGGAGATTTGTTACTGATTACCTTTGTGTACACCATCTTAGAGATATGACGTCCTATGGTATTGTATGTCAGTGTCGGAGCACCCGGATCTTGTCCGAAAATCTCGCCTTTTGGCACCAGACCGAGTTTAATCAGTGCCTGAAATCCATTGCAGATACCCAGTGCCAGTCCATCCCGTTCTTTTAGGAGTGCCATGACAGCCTCTTTTAATTTTGCATTCTGAAATGCTGTAGCAAAAAATTTGGCAGAGCCATCCGGTTCATCCCC
>CAMKHH010000193.1 GCA_946412445.1 uncultured Eubacterium sp. | reverse complement strand
TTATAGAAAAGATGATTGACAGTCTGGGAAAAAAGGAAGAGAAGAGTGAAAAGGGAAAAGAAAAATAATTCTATACAGACTGCAGTCAAAAGCTGAAACTGCAGTCTCTTCGAGCGTATATCCTATACTTTCATGGTCTGGAACTGTCCTCCAGACGGTTAAATACCATCTCGTACCCATCATTTCCATAAGTAAGGGAGCGGTTAACGCGGCTGATGGTCGCAGTAGATGCTCCTGTTTTATCAGAAATTTCCAGATAGGTCTTCTTTTCGCGCAGCATCTTCGCTACTTCAAAACGCTGGGAAAGAGACAATAGCTCATTGATTGTACAGACATCCTGGAAAAAGGTATAGCATTCCTCTTTATTTTTCAGGCATAAGACAGCCTCAAAAAGGTGATCCACCGCTTCCGTATGAATCGTCTTGCTCATCAGGTCGATACCCCCTAAAGATTTTTAGTGATATCTGTATATTAACACACTAAAATGTTAAATTCAAGAACCATCTTTTAAACTCTTGACGGATAGGGTTTGGCTTAAGCCGGAAAGTCTGATATACTATTAGCATCACTATCTTAAGGGAGAATTTTAATGAAATATGATTATCTTATCGTAGGTGCGGGACTGTATGGAGCGGTTTTCGCTTATGAAGCTAAAAAAAAGGGAAAGTCAGTTCTTGTCATTGATAAAAGAAACCATGTGGCCGGCAATATCTATACGAAAAATATAGAAGGAATTAATGTCCATCAATACGGTGCCCATATTTTTCACACATCGGACAAAAAAATATGGGATTATGTGAATCAGTTTGCAGAGTTTAATCATTATATTAACTCACCAATTGCCATTTATAAGAGCGAACTTTATAATCTCCCGTTCAATATGAACACATTCAGCAAGATGTGGAATATCAGAACTCCATGGCAGGCAAAGGAAATCATAGAGAAACAGATTTCAGAGCTTGCAATAACGGAACCAAAAAATCTGGAGGAGCAGGCACTTTCACTGGCGGGGAAGGATGTCTATGAGAAGTTAATTAAAGGATATACAGAGAAGCAGTGGGGCAGGAATTGCAGGGAACTGCCTGCTTTTATAATCAAAAGGCTGCCTTTCCGCTATACTTATGACAATAACTATTTCAATGACAGATTCCAGGGAATCCCAATAGGCGGTTATACCGGGATTGTGGAAAAAATGCTGGAGGGGATTCCGGTGCTTACAAATATAGATTATGGGGAGTTCAGAAAAAAAAATCCTGATACAGCAGAAAGAATCCTCTTTACCGGCATGATAGACTCTTACTTTGATTATCGGCTGGGGGCTCTGGAATACCGTTCTGTACGATTTGAAACCGAAGTTCTGGATTGTGACAACTATCAGGGGAACGCAGTGGTCAATTATACAGAGCGGGAGATTCCCTATACAAGGATTATCGAACATAAACATTTTGAATTTGGGCATCAGCCGAAGACAGTCATTTCCAGAGAGTATTCCTCCGAGTGGAAGGTAGGCATGGAGCCATATTATCCCGTGAACGATGAAAAAAATAATGCGTTATTTGCAAAATATCAGGAACTGGCAGAAAATGAGAAGCACGTGATTTTTGGCGGCCGTCTGGGGAATTATAAGTATTATGATATGGATAAGGTGATAACTGCCGCACTTGAGACCGCAGAAAAAGAGCTGTAGAAGCGTTACGAATACCGCAGTCTTTGAAAACTTAAAGACTGCGGTATGATTTTATCCTTATATTTTATTCCTGTGACTGGTATAGTCCCCAGAAATACAGGATAGGAAGTATAAAATTGATCATGCTCACAGGATTGAAGCCCAGGGTCGGAATATTGATTGCGATATCCGCAATCAGGTAAATGGTGTAGATTACCATAACAATCAAAGCGGCCTTAAAGCTTTTTCCAATTAATCCTAAAATGCCGGACAGGACCATGACCAGTGATGAAGCCACACCCAGAGTCAGATTGAGTGGGGTATAAGCTTCATTTACGGTGTCCTTCATGGTCTGTGTTACGGCGGGATCTGAGCTGCTGTTGATGACTGAAGCTCCGAAAAATCCCAGAACAAGGCCTATCAGACCCAGAGCACCCAGGATAATCAACAGAATTGATACGACTTTCAGTAGAGTTTTTGGTTTGAACATAAAATTTCCTCCTCATTTTAGTTACAGCCTCGAACCGATACCAGGCTGTAACGGGTTTGATAGTTACATCTGCCGAAGGGCTTCAATCGGACGCATATGCGCAGCCTTACGGGCAGGATAGATACCAAAGATGATTCCCACACCGCAGGAAAAGCAGGTAGTCAGTACAATGGCCAAAGGCGATAGCCTGGCGGAAAGCCCTGCGATTTTCAATGCAGAAATCAGATAAGAGATTCCTGCACCCAGGATAATACCGATGATCCCCCCGATTCCTGAGATGATGGCGGATTCGCACAAAAACTGGGCGATGATAGACGAAGTCTTTGCACCAAGTGCTTTTCGTATTCCAATCTCGCGGGTGCGCTCCGTTACGGATACAAGCATGATATTCATAACACCGATACCGCCCACCAGCAGAGAGATTCCGGCCACAAGTGCAATGAAGGCAGTGACCGCGTCCAGGACAGTCCCCATGGTCTCTGTGAGCTGTTCCATCATATTCTGCTTGATGAACAGATTATCACCCTCTCCGATATGACGGGAGGTAAGGGTCTGGATTGCTTCTTTTGTCACTGCATTGCTGTCTTCGCTGGAGTTCAGATAAGCAGTTATTCCGGAAAAATTCTCAATAGGGCTTCCCCAAAGCTCTGATACAGTGTATGGCATTTCCAGATAAACGGGCATCTGCATGCCAAACATGGTCATGGCCTGTTCATTTGCAGCCATTGTATCAGGGTCAGAGTCACGAACCCCGGTGATTCGAACAGTCTGTAAGGTATTTTCAACCGAAATTTCCATATCCATTCCTATAATATCATCGGTACCGAACAGATATAATGCACTGGCTCTGTCCAAAACACAGACAGGATCTGCGTTCTGCAGGTTATCCTGGTTCCAGTAGGAGCCTTTTACAACTTTTTTCATATTCGGATCGTTGACGGCTGTAGGAAAAGTCAAGGTAATATAGGCTTCAAAGTCTCCCTTGCGAGTAGAAACAGAGCCATAGCCCGTAGACTGTGCCACAACCCCTGGCGAAATGTCCCGCAGCCTGTTCTGGACAGCCTCTACATCCTCCGGGGTTATGATGGAGGTATAATTGACTTCGTTACTGTTTACCACGACTTCCGCCGTCTTAATTTCACTGTTGGACATGACATCTGCTTTCAGGCCGCTTCCTATGGAAACGATAGCGATTACGGATGCGATACCGATGATGATGCCTAACATAGTAAGAAAGGAGCGGCCTTTATTCGAACGGATATTATATAAAGCCATCTTTACGTATTCCCAAAATTGTCCCATATCCCTGTCCTTTCTTATTTGGAATCCGCCACGCCAATGGCCGTCATACCTTCTTCCAGTGAACTGGTCACATCGGTGATGACTTCGTCACCTTCCTTTAATCCCCCCTTAATCTCAACCACGGAGTTGGAAGCTATACCCAGATCCAGCATCTGCTTTTTTACTTTACCATCCCGGATAACATAAACAAAATCGCCATCGGTGCCTGTATTCACAACTTCGTTGGAAAGGCAGAGCACATCCTTTGATTCGGCCACGGATAACGTAACCTTGGAAGATACACCGATATAAATATTTTCATCCGGATTGTCAATATGTACTTCGGCACCGATAATCGGGTTCCCTTTCAGATTCGTGGTAGCAATTTTATCGATAGAGGTCAGGGTGCCCTGGTAGGTGTTGTCTCCGATTTTAACGGTGGCTTTGCTGCCAGCTTTCAGTTTTTCAAAGTCATTGGAGGGTATTTCCAGCCTGACGCTTACCTCCGCATTGCTGACCAGGGTAAAGAGTGCTCCGCCCTGCATGGCGGCTGTGCCTTCGGCAGTCTGGACATCAGAGACGATTCCATTGAATTCTGCATGAATGCCCTGCTTACCCAGTTCTACCAGCTCTTCAGCGGATAGTTTCGCCAGTTCAGCCAGATTTTCCTGGATTTTCATACTTTTGTACTGCCCGTCAG
>CAMKHH010000192.1 GCA_946412445.1 uncultured Eubacterium sp. | reverse complement strand
CATCTGAGGAACTTCAGCCCATGCGGCATTGGCATCACACAGATGATGTTTATGCAGGATATTAGCCACCTTGTAAGACTCGGTCATATCATGTGTATATCCGTCAGTTCCAAGTCCCGTAAGAATACCTCTGTGTACGATTTCCATGGTTGGAGGACATCCGCAGGCATTTCCCATGTTAGATTCCGGATTGTGCACAACCATAGTATCCGTTTCTTTAATCAGCTCCATCTCATGGGGATTTACATAGATACAGTGTGCCAGCAGAGTCTTCTCACCCAGAATATTGCAGTCCATCAGACGGTCTACAATTCTTTTTCCGTAGTTTTTCAGGCAATGGTGCAAATCCTCGATACCTTCTGCAACATGAATATGATATCCCACCTCTGCCGGCTTATTCGCAGCAGCAAATTCCATGGTCTCATCAGAAATCGTAAACTGCGCATGCATACCCATCATGCCGGCAATCATATCAGAATCATCTGCCAGTGCATGACGAATCCAGGCTGCATTCTCCAGAACTGCCTCGCGGGACTTGTCCATACCATCACGATCTGATGTCTCATAACACAGGCAGGTTCTCACTCCAAATTCTTTTGCCGCATCCTCTATTGCAAAGAGGCTGTCATGAATCTCACCAAAGCTCGCATGGTGATCGAAAACCGTCGTTACACCGCTCTTTACTGAATCCATATACGTCGCGCGCGCGCTCTGCCTTGTGGACTCGTTGTTCAGATTACGGTCAATGGTCCACCACTGCCCATCCAGGATATCCAGAAAACCTTTTGGATTATATCCATTGATAGACAGGCCTCTTGCCATGGCACTGTAAATGTGTTCATGGGTATTGATAAATGCCGGCATAATCACCCCGCCTTTTGCATCCACAAATTCCGCATCAGGATACAGTGCTTTCAGTTCATCTGTAGTACCCGTTTTTTTAATTACGCCGCCCTCGGCCGCCACAGCCCCATTCTCAACAAACGGATTTTCTGCGTCTCTGGTTATTAACCGCCCGTTTCCAATTACTAACATATACCTTTTCTCCTTTACTTTTTTTGCTTCCCGTAACGTTGCCCCGAGTCTTCTTCCTCCGCTTGTGGATATTCATAGTCCTAACTTTTTTTGCACACATCCGACCAATACAGAAAACCTGCCGGTGGCAGCTTTCCCTGCATACTTTGGTATCCAAAAAATTGCACAGGATTCTGATTTTTTTCAAAAATTCGCACAATTTCCCTTTTAACAAGTAGGATAGAAGTCTCACGATATGTACATTTTATCATGCTTTATAAGCATTTGCAAGACTAATTACAATTTTTTCAGTTTGCCTAAATTTTTTTGTATTTTTCTATTGCATTTCACTGATATTGGTGCTATGATGGGCTCAGATGAGAGTGATGACAGCAAAAATCTAAAATTTATTTAGGTTGGTTTCATTTTAGTTGATCAGGAGATAATATAGCATGACTTATACTTTGGAAATTCTAACACAACTGGCCGGGGGATTGGCAAAGCAATTCGGATCCGACTGCGAAGTCGTCATTCATGACTTGGCAAAGCATGACCTGGAGCACTCGATTGTCTATATTGTCAATGGTCATATTTCAAATCGTAAGGTTGGCGACGGTCCTTCAAAGGTTGTCTTGGAAATACTTCACAAAAATCCCGACAAGGTACACGATCATTGCAGCTATCTGACTCGTACTTCAGATGGACGTATCCTGAAATCCAGTACCATGTATATCAGGAATGAGAAAAGTGAAAAGGACAGAAAGATTCAATATATTTTCTCCATTAATTACGATATCACAGCATTAATTACCATGGAACAGGCAGTCAAAAACATCATTGCAACAGAACCCCAGGCGGGAAGACACCACGCCCCGGATCCAATCGTTCATAATGTAAATGATTTGCTGGACGCTTTAATTCAACAGTCTGTAGATCTGGCAGGAAAACCTGCCGCTCTGATGAATAAGGATGAGAAGGTTGCCGCTATTCAATTTTTGAATGATGCGGGAGCTTTCCTTATTACAAAATCCGGCGATAAGATTTCGAAGTATTTCGGAATCTCAAAATTTACACTTTACAGCTACATCGATGTAAATAAGAAATGATGAACAGTAAATATTGAGGAGGTATGTGAATTATGCATCAGGAAAAAATTCAATGGGCAGTGAACCATATGCCCCACAGTGAGGATAAGCAGTTATCCGTCATGTCACTGGAAGCGGTTCAAAAAGCAAGAACCTTCCATCAGTCAATCCCCGGATATGCTCCGACACCGCTTGCAAAACTGGATGCCATGGCATCTTATCTGGGTCTGAAAGAAATATATGTAAAGGATGAGTCTTACCGTTTCGGTCTGAATGCGTTTAAAGTCCTGGGAGGCTCTTTCTCCATGGCACGTTATATCGCAAAACAGACAGGCAGAGATGTATCGGAGCTTCCATTTAATGTGTTGACTTCCGAAGCACTGCGTAAAGAATTCGGACAGGCCACATTCTTTACCGCTACCGATGGAAATCACGGACGCGGAGTTGCCTGGGCAGCCAACCGTCTCGGACAAAAATCTGTCGTATTCATGCCAAAGGGATCCACACAGACACGTCTGCAGCACATTCTGAATGAAGGTGCTACTGCTACGATTGAAGAGGTGAATTATGATGACTGTGTGCGCATGGCCGCAGATGCTGCTTCAAAAGTAGAAAATGGCGTTGTTGTGCAGGACACGGCATGGGATGGATATGAGGAAATTCCAGCCTGGATCATGCAGGGATATGGAACGATGGCTATGGAAGCTGATGAGCAGCTTGAAGCTTATGGCTGTGACAGACCGACCCATGTATTCGTACAGGCCGGTGTAGGTTCTCTGGCCGGTGCCGTACAGGGATATTTCGCCAACCGTTATCCGGAAAATCCACCCACCGTTGTAGTTGTTGAGGCTGCACCTGCTGCCTGCCTGTACAAAGGAGCCGCCGCCGGTGATGGAGATCTTCGTAAGGTTGACGGAGATATGCTGACAATTATGGCAGGACTCGCATGCGGCGAACCAAATACGATTTCATGGGATATTCTTAAGAACCACGTAAAAGTATTCATCTCCGCCCCTGACTGGATTGCAGAAAAAGGTATGCGTATGCTGTCTGCACCAATTAAAGGAGATTCTCAGGTAGTTTCCGGTGAATCCGGTGCCGCTCCCTTCGGCGCTTTAGCTGCCATGCTGACCATGGATGAATACAAAGATTTAAAAGAAGCGATCGGACTGGATGAAAACTCCAGAGTACTGCTCTTTTCTACTGAAGGAGATACTGACCCCGACCGCTATAAAGAGATTGTATGGGATGGAAAGAACGACAATTTCTTTGACTGATTACCGTACGAAACACATTCTTAATATGTGCTTTGTATATACACCTGTTAACCAATTATAAATTGAGGAGGAACGAAGATGGATTTAAATAAGATTAAAGAAACAGCTCAAAATTATCAGGCTGACATGACCGCATTTTTACGCGGCATCGTACAATTCCCCGGCGAAAGCTCTGATGAAGAAGCTCATGTGAACAGAATCGCTGAGGAAATGCGCAAACTTGATTTTGATAAAGTCGAGATTGATCCAATGGGTAATGTAATGGGCTTTATGGGAACCGGCAAGACTCTGATTGCTTTTGATGCTCATATTGATACCGTTGGTATCGGTAATAAAAACAACTGGAACTTTGATCCTTATGAAGGCTATGAGAATGAAACTGAAATCGGCGGCCGTGGCGTATCCGATCAGCTTGGCGGTATCGTATCTGCTGTATACGGTGCCAGAATCATGAAAGATCTCGGTCTGTTAAGCGACAAGTATACAGTTATGGTAGTTGGTACCGTTCAGGAAGAAGACTGTGACGGACTTTGCTGGCAATACATCATCAATGAAGATAAAATCCGTCCTGAATTCGTAGTTTCCACAGAACCTACTGACGGCGGTATCTACCGCGGACAGCGTGGACGTATGGAAATCCGTGTAGATGTTAAAGGTGTTTCCTGCCATGGTTCCGCTCCTGAGCGTGGAGACAACGCAATCTATAAGATGGCTGACATCCTTCAGGACATCAGAGCCCTGAACGAAAATGATGCTTCTGATGACACAGAAGTTAAAGGGCTTGTTA
>CAMKHH010000191.1 GCA_946412445.1 uncultured Eubacterium sp. | reverse complement strand
AAAGGTGGAAAACATGGCAAAAATCAGTATTATAGGAGCTGGAAGCTGGGGAACTGCACTTGCATGGCTTTTGCATAACAACGGTCATGAAATAACTGTCTGGTCTCTTATGGAGGATGAGGTGAAGATGCTCACCACAGAACGGGAGAATAAACGCAAGCTTCCCGGTGTTATCCTGCCAGAGGATATGATCTTTACCTCAGATCTGCAGTGTGCGTGCGGGAACAGAGATCTTCTGGTGCTGGCAGTGCCTTCACCATATACAAGAAGTACGGCTCACAATATGAACCCTTTTATAAAAGAAGGACAGTTGATTGTCAATGTGGCAAAGGGAATCGAAGACCACTCCCTGATGACCCTAAGTGAAATTATTGAGGAGGAA
The DNA here is from genome assembly GCA_946412445.1 of uncultured Eubacterium sp. Lineage (GTDB taxonomy): Bacteria > Bacillota > Clostridia > Lachnospirales > Lachnospiraceae > Novisyntrophococcus. The sequence continues at coordinate 3,802 of CAMKHH010000191.1, read as the reverse complement.
ATACCACAGGCAGTAGTGGCTGTGCTTTCCGGGCCCAGTCATGCTGAAGAAGTTGGCAAAGGCCTTCCCACCACGATTGTGACAGGTGCCAGGAAAAAGAATACGGCAGAATACATTCAGGAGTTATTTATGAGTCCGGTATTTCGTGTCTATACCAGTCCGGATGTTCTCGGGATAGAGATAGGGGCTGCATTAAAGAATGTAATCGCGCTTGCAGCAGGAGCAGCTGATGGTCTGGGATACGGTGATAACACGAAGGCGGCACTGATTACGAGAGGTATTGCAGAAATTTCCAGATTAGCAGTTGCTATGGGGGCACAGGCGGAAACGTTGTTCGGACTTTCAGGAATTGGGGATCTGGTCGTTACATGTGCCAGCGTTCACAGCCGTAACAGAAAAGCCGGTTACCTGATTGGGCAGGGACGTACAATGAAGGAGGCTATGGATGAGGTTCAGATGATTGTGGAGGGAGTTTATTCTGCGAAGGCTGGGCTGGCGTTATCAGAAAAGTATGGGATTGATATGCCGATTATCCGCGCTGTAAATCAGGTTTTATTCGAAGATAAGCCTGCTGCCGATGCAGTAAGAGAACTGATGCTCAGAGATAAGAAGATGGAGATTGAAGCGGATCTCTGGGAAGAATAAAAGAAATGAGTCATGATTGATTTTCATGACTCATTTCTTTTATTCTACACCTTGCCCGATCATATCATCTGGTATACTCGCGGTTCTAAGATGTTCATCCAGTGTATCTATTGTTTCCATCTCGCTTTTGGTCAGCTCAAAGTCAAAAATATCAATATTGCTTAGAATTCTGTCTTTACTGACAGATTTGGGAATTATTCCAATATCCTGTTGAATCAGCCAGCGTAATCCAACCTGAACAGCTGTCTTACCATATTTTTTACCAATACAGGTCAGAATCTCACGGTCTGCATAAGCACCTCTTGCAACAGGGGCATAGGCCTGTACCACAATGCCTCTCTCCTGGCAATATGCCACTAACTCTTTCCGATTCCAGAGAGGATGGCATTCAATCTGATTAACAGCAGGAATAATACCTGATATCTCAAAAAGATGTTCCAGATGCGAAATCCCAAAATTACTGACGCCGATTGATTTCGCCCTTCCTGATTGATGAATCTTTTCCAATAATCTCCAAGTCTCTGGATAGCATCCAGGCACCGGCCAATGTATCAGATAGAGATCCACATAGTCCAGCTTTAACCGTTCTAAAGAACGATTGAAGGCACCCTCGATATCCCCCATTCTTTGCGCAGTGTTCCATACTTTAGAGGTTATGAATAATTCTTCTCTGGGGATATTGGCAGAGCGGATCGCTTTTCCTATACTTTCCTCATTCTTATATACAGACGCGGTGTCAATCAGCCGGTATCCTGCTTCCAACGCTGTTTCCAGTGCACGGGCTGCTCCTTCATCTCCTGTTATTTTATATACTCCAAACCCCGCCTTAGGCATGGGACGCTCATCGTTAAGTAAAAATGCAGGTATTTCTGATGACATGATGTCCACCTCCTATGTTCTTATCATCTCTTGCACTTATGTTTCTTATCATAAGACCTTTTGAGCCCTGATACTACATTACACTCTAACACATAAATGTAAACAAACAATAAGAGAATATATTAAAAAAGTAATACATAAGTATGAACATATAGAGAAATATGGACAGGGACGGCGTTCCTCCTAACAAAAGATTCGAATTAAAACGTTGTTTAAAATACATAATTTTTAGTATAGTATCAAAAAAAATACATGAAATGTCACGAATATCTTGGGTACATCTATTGATTTTAAGAAAGAGGTGAGTTATAATATTAACAATTGAGTCTATCATATTTTTTATAGCAGCATTTAAACGCTGTTTATACGAGGAAAGGAGCCGTTTATGCATTTATTAAACGATGAGAATGGCAACCCCATAGAGCATGGACATAACCATGATCACTGTGAAACACATGAACATTGCCATGAGCACGAGCATTCCTGCGAGGAGTGTACCCATGATCATAAAGATGAGAGTATTGCTTTGCTGAGTTACATGCTCTCCCATAACGAGCACCATGCTCAGGAACTGGACCAGATGGCTGATAATTTGGAAAAACTGGGAATGGATGGTGCAGCAAAGCAAATTAAAGAAGCTGTATCGGATTTTCAGAAGGGTAATATGCGTCTGAGTCTGGCACTGACATTAGTAAAAGGGCAATAAACTGGAAAAGGAGGTTTGACGAAGATGTGTCTGGCAACCGTATTTAAAGAAAGTGATAATACTGTCATATGCAGAAATGTCTCCCGAATAGATGTGGTTGATGATGCTGTTGTGATCCGGGATATCATGGGGGATGAGACAAAAGTTCAGGGAAAAATCCTGATGGTGGATCTTGCCAACAGTGTTGTTAAGCTGCAGTGCGATTAAATAAAAGCTTATTTATGAGCTTTTAATAAAAAATGGAAGCGGAGGTAGTATCAATGAAACTAACGGATATCATGAAGAAGAGGACAATGTTTTCTTTTGAGGTATTCCCACCAAAAACCGATGATGGCATGCAGAAACTGGAAGGCTGTCTGGAACATCTGTATGAATTCCAGCCGGACTACATCTCCTGTACATACGGAGCAGGAGGAAGTAATGTAGGAAAAAACCTGGAAGTCTGCAACATGATTCAAAAAGCCGGTAACAACACAATTCCGGTTACTCATTTTACCTGTGTAGGCAATACGAAAGAAGGAGTAAAAGAACAACTGCAGAACTATCTGGATCAGGGTATCGACCATATGCTTGCACTGCGGGGAGATCTTCCCTATGGCTGGACAGGCACGAATGGTGATTTTGACTATGCCACAGACCTGATTGCATTTGTCCGCAAAGAATTTGGTGATAAGTTTGAGATTGCTGCTTCGGGTTCTCCGGAAGGCCATATTGCATGCGGCACTTTAGAAGCCGATATCGCGCATTTGAAACAGAAGCAGGATGAGGGTGCTGATTATATTATGACACAGCTCACCTATGACATGGAACAGTTTAAATACTGGCTGGACACTATTCGCAAAGCAGGAATTACAATGCCTGTAGATGTGGGAGTGATGCCTGTAGTGAACAAGGATTCCGTAATTTCCATGTGCCTGTCACGTAATGGCTGTGCAATTCCGCGCAAACTTGCAGAGGTAATTTCACATCATTGGTTTGACAAAGATCCGGATGGCAATGATCTGCCGGAAGTAAAAGCAGCTTTCAGGGAAGAAGGCATTAATTATACGGTTAACCAGCTTCATGAATATATGGCACTTGGGGTTGATGGTATACATCTTTATGCCATGAATACATGGAAGAACAGTAAAGAAATTCTGGATCGTGCCGGAATCCGCACGTTGAAATGATTAAACTGGTTTATTTTGCCTCTTGGAGGAGAGGCTGAATAAAAATAAATAATCCTGCAGGAGTGGATGACCGGCAGGAAAGAAAGAGAGCTAAGGCATTTCTTACAAGGAGGATTATATGAGCGAATTCAAAATGACGACAGTTGAAGAATTTGAAGCGGCAACCAATCGACTGTTGGAGACAGGCGCTAAGGTTGGCGCAGACGCATGGCAGTTCAGAGTAAAGAATCAGACTCCGCACTGTAAGTTTGGTGAGACTGGTGTCTGTTGCCGTATTTGCAGTATGGGACCATGCCGTGTAACACCGAAGGCACCCAAAGGCGTCTGCGGGTGTGATGTTCACGGAATCGTGGGAAGAAACTATTTGAAATTCACAGCCGGCGGAGCTGCAAAACATTCTGAC
>CAMKHH010000190.1 GCA_946412445.1 uncultured Eubacterium sp. | reverse complement strand
CTTTTATGGTTAGACACTCCAGCATCTTCTTCCTTTGATTTCTGGTTTCTTTATCCGCCGTCAAAAATGCTTCCCTGTCCGGATTCATAAAACGGCTGATTTTTTTCTGACGCAGCCTGCTTGCCCGGATTACCCGTATGTCATTCTCTTTCATCTGTTCTATTCCCGGAACTGCTGTATGAACCGGGGTATCATGCGGTGCAATCAGATCATGGCATACCCATGCATGTTCCATATTTTCATCAGAGCCCTGACCGTTTTTCTTGTCTGATACTTCAATTATGGCATAATCTTCCTTTTGTACATCAATATATGTCTCTCCAATACGTTTGTCTTGTTTCCCAGATACAGCATAGATATGCAGGCTTCCAAGTCCTGTATAAAGCTGCGTGCATCCCCTGGCATCCGTTTTCGTCTCTGCAATTGGAACAAACTGTGCATAATTGATCACTTCGAAAAAAACGTGTGCATCTAAAACCGGGTTTTGATTTTCATCTCTTACTTCGACTGTAATCTTTTTTACCACCGCATATCGGTTCAATTCATTTAAGATGGTAATTGTCTGATTCTTTCCGGTCAGACTTTTTCCAATCCGGTTTTTTTCGTCCTGCAGGGAATCAAATTTTTTAGAATGAATCATCATAGCACGTGAAGATGCATTCAAAAACCATCCCATATTTAAAATCGGCTGCGGTTCGCATGCTCCGGTAAAATACCAGGTTCCGCTGCACCACATTTCCACCCATGCGTGGTTGTCATCGCAGTGCGCCCAGTATGGTGCATAAACCTGCCTTGATGGAATCCCTACACTTCTTAGAGCATTTACCATAAAAGTGGATTCCTCGCCGCACCTCCCAATTCCCCTTTGATAAACGCCGAGTGCAGACAAAGTTCTCTCATCCGTGCTCTGATAGGTCACCTCCCCGGCACACCAGTAATTTACTTCCAGCAATGTCTCCTTTGTATCCAGACCCTTGATATGATCTTTTAATTTATCATAAAACAGGCTCCTGCAAGGACGTATCTCTTCCTCATTGACCCGGTGAAAAAGAACGTAATTCAGATAAATGTCTTCCGGCAGGCTGCGGACTTCACTGGATTCTTCATAGAGACGATAGCCGTGGCGTGCATAGTCAAGAAAACATTCAAACGAATAATTTCCGATGTCGCTATATGGCATAAATGCGTAAAGGTACTTTACTGCCAGTGCCACTTCCGGCGTACAGGCGGCAATATAATGATCCACCTTTGAAAACACCTCTGGAATTTCCTGTTTTCTTGCCTGATATTCCTTCTCGATTCGTTGCCTGTTTTTCTCCAAAAACATAGCTTTCACCCCTTCTGCAGTCTTTCGATAATCTCTCTCGCTTCTTTTATCTTCTCTTTATCCGTCCTCCAGATTTCATATTCATGGACACCGGGAGCGCCCATATTCACATTTGCTTTCCGGTAAATCATGGGGCTGTCAAGTACCGTCTTTCCGGACATGTGATAACAAGGAGCACCTGTATACAGATATAATTCTTCTATTCGCTGCGCATTTACCCCGCCGCACACTTGGATGGAGATTTTATCCTTTGATGCACGAACCAATCTGCGAATACGCTCTTTACCATTGATGCAAAGATTTTCCTGTCCGGAAGTCAGGATTGTATCAATTCCCAGGCTTATAGCTTCTTCCATGGCAGTAAACGGATCCTTGCACACATCGAATGCCCGGTGAAGTGTTACAGACATATCTCCACATTTATCCATGAGGATTTTCATCCGATTCGTATCCAGCGAGCCATCTGTTTTCAGGATACCGAGAACAATTCCATCTGCCCCCATACTGCGATATACATCTACTGCGTCACAAATCAGTTCGAATTCATCATCCGTATAACAGAAATCCCCAAACCTTGGACGAATCAGTACATGAATGCGGATATCCGTATGTTTTCGCACTTTGTCAAAAAGCCAGGGATTCGGCGTCGTTCCGCCAATCGGAAGATTCTGACACAGCTCTATCCGGTCTGCCCCGCCCTTATATGCAGCAAAAGCGGATTCCACGGAATCCACACAGGCTTCCAATGTTATATGTTTCATCCCCTGCCCCCCTTTAACCCTACTTTAATGTTACTTCCAAAACCGTATCTACATCGTCCGGCAAAACCGGATCCGGTCCCAAATTGGCAAAGACAATCGCCGGATAATCGCTGTGTACCCAGCTTGTAGAGATTGGGATTTCAGCCTTCGTTCCAAGGTAACGGATTTTGTCAACTTCTTTCTTCTGGATTCCGGTAAGTGGAACCGGACCGATTGTATTCTCAAAAAGATGGTAATACAATTTGTTCCCTTTTCTTGTGATTCTTCCATAATCCGGTTTCTCTATCCCGGCCTTTCCACAGCCCCAGATACTTTCGCCGTTCTTTTTCATCCAGCTGCCCATTGTCTCTAAGATTTCCATGGACTTTTTTGGTATGTTACCTCTTGCATCCGGCCCGACATTCAACAGCAGATTTCCACCCTTTGAGACGCACTCGACCAGTTTTTTTATTAACATCCCTGCAGGTTTAAAGTAATGGTCATTCGCACAGTAACCCCAGTTATTATTCATCGTCACACAGGCTTCCCATATCAGGTCATTTCCATTTGCATCCTGAATTCCATTCGGCGGAATTATCTGTTCCGGGCTCACAAAATCGCCATGATATGGCTTTGGATTCCCCTCTGCCAGAGAACCATAACCCTCTCCACTCACCTCCAGACGATTATCGATGACCACATCCGGCTGCAAGGAACGAACCATATCGATCAGCTCTGCGGCATGCCATCTTTCGCCCCTCATATCATCATAAGAGAAATCGAACCACAGGACATCTAATTTTCCATAATTGGTGCAGATTTCACGCACCTGATTATGCATGAACTCAAGGTAATTATCAAAATTTCTGCTTTCATTGCCATAGGCCGGATTATTGCGCATTGGATGAATTTTATCCTGATAATGCGGATAATCCGGGTGGTACCAGTCCAAAAGTGAGAAATACAATCCAACTTTCAGTCCCTCCGCCCGCACTGCTTCCACGAACTCCGCCACTAGATCCTGTCCGCATTTCGTATTTGTGGATTTAAATTCCGTATACTTACTGTCAAACAGACAAAAACCATCATGGTGTTTTGCGGTCAGGACAACATACTTCATGCCGGCATCTTTTGCCGCTTTTGCCCACACCGTCGGATTATAGTCGGTCGGATCGAATTCATAGAAATAGGGCATATAATCCTCTTTTGGTATCTCCTCTACACTGCGCACCCATTCACCCCGGGCAGGAATTGCATAAAGTCCCCAGTGAATAAACATCCCAAAACGTGCATCTTTATACCACTCCATTCGTTTTTCGTATACTGCCTGATCAAATTGATACATACTTTTTCTCCTATATTTGTTATGATTTTTTGAACATGTACCTAACCTTTTACCGAACCAATCATGACCCCTTTTACCAGATATTTCTGTACAAAAGGATATAGTAACATTACTGGAAGCGATGCTACAACAATGGTAGAATATTTTAAAAGATCTGACATCCCCTGTAGCTTTGCAACAGCCGATGCGTCTGCCACTTTTGTCATATCTACCTTACTCATAATCAGGATTTCCCTCATAACTGTCGTGAGTGGCTGCATTTTATCATTATTAAGATAAAGCATCGCCGTAAAATAATCGTTCCATCGTGAAACGCCATAATATAAAGTAAGTACCGCCAGGATGGGCTTTGACAGTGGCATGACGATAGACAACAGATAGCGGAACGGTGTGCAGCCGTCAAGCTGAGAAGCCTCATATAACTCATCCGGAATTGAGTTTACAATATAGGTTCTGCAGATGATCATGTTATAAGTCGACATCGCAGACGGGATAATCATCGCCGCTCTCGTGTTCAGCAGTCCCAGTTTATTTACCAAAATATAGGTTGGAACCATTCCGCCGCTGAAATACATAGTAAATACAAAAAACAGAGATAAAAAACCCCTTGCACGAAACTCTTTTCTGGATAACGGATAGGCACACAACAACGTCATAACAAGGTTAAGCGCTGTACCAAGGAATAAATAAAAAAAGGAATTTATAAAACCTGATATGATTTTTTTATTCTGAAACACAGCCTTATATCCCTTTAAAGTCGGCCTGACCGGAA
>CAMKHH010000189.1 GCA_946412445.1 uncultured Eubacterium sp. | reverse complement strand
TTAGCATCTTGTCCCGCTTGTACATAAGAAATGCATAGGAGGTTCGGTTTGACCGCCCCACACGGCCTCTTAACTGATATAGCTGCGACAGGCCCATTTTATCCGCATCATGAATAATCATCGTATTTACATTCGAGATATCCAGACCGGTTTCTATAATTGTCGTGGTCACAAGCACATCTATTTCGCCATTGATAAAACGGTACATGATTTTTTCCAGCTCCCTTTCCTTCATCTGCCCGTGGGCAAATCCCACGTTTGCCTCAGGTACCAGAGCAGCAATCCGGTTGGTAAGCTCCATAATATCATTCACTCTGTTATAAACATAATAAACCTGACCGTCCCGCGCCAGCTCCCGGCTGATGGCCTCTCTTACCATCTCTTCATTGAACTCCAGCACATAGGTCTGAATCGGAATACGATCCTGAGGCGGTTCTTCCAGTACACTCATATCACGGATTCCAATCAGGCTCATATGAAGTGTCCTTGGAATCGGAGTGGCTGTCAGTGTCAGCACATCCACATCCTTTTTCAGGTTCTTGATTTTTTCTTTATGTGTGACGCCAAAGCGCTGTTCTTCATCCACGATCAAAAGGCCCAGACCTTTAAATTCCACATCTTTAGACAGTACCCTGTGTGTACCGATCAGAATATCCACATAGCCCTTTTTCAGGTCCTGAATCGTCTTTTTCTGCTCCGCAGGCGTCCGGAATCTGCAGAGCAGATCCACACGCACCGGAAAATCCTTCATTCTCTGTAAAAATGTATTATAATGCTGCTGAGCCAATATGGTAGTAGGTACCAGAAATACAACCTGCTTACTGTCCTGAACGGCTTTAAATGCTGCCCGGATGGCGATTTCTGTTTTTCCATATCCGACATCCCCGCAAACAAGCCGATCCATGATCTTATAGCTCTCCATATCATGTTTTACGGCATCAATAGCTGTCAGCTGGTCGTCCGTCTCCTCAAAGGGGAACATTTCTTCAAACTCCCTTTGCCATACGGTGTCCGGGCCAAAGGAATATCCTTCCGTCTGCTGACGGGTGGCATATAAAGCCACCAGTTCCTTGGCAATGTCCTTTACAGCCCCACGCACTCTGGTTTTCGTTTTATTCCATTCCTGTCCACCCAGCCTGTTCAGTTTCGGTGGTTTCGCATCCGCCCCGGAATATTTCTGGAGTACATCCAGCTGGGTTGCCTGGACATACAGATTACTGCCGCCTGAATATTCAATCTTCATGTAATCTTTTATCACATGATCGACTTCCACCTTTTCAATTCCCCGGTATATTCCCAATCCATGATTCTCATGGACCACAAAATCCCCGACGGACAGCTCGGCAAAATCCTGTATTTTTTTACCACTGTATTCTTTCTTTTTTCTGCGCTTCCTGGCTTCTTTTCCAAATATATCCGTCTCAGTAATCAATACAAACTTCTGCATGGGATATTCGAACCCACGGCGGGCATTCCCATGGAGCACCATTACTTCACCTGGCTGTAGCATCCGGTCTTCATCCTCACTAAAAAATGCGGGAATTCCTTCATTTTGTATCTCTTCTGCAAGTCTTAATGCGCGAGTTCTCGAAGGACACAGCAAAACCATCCGATAACCAATGCGTTTCCAGTTTTGTAAGTCTTTAATCAGCAACGGAAACTGATTGTTATATGCATTGACCGACTTTACGGTAACAGATAAGGTCTGCCGGATTTCCCAGTCATTTTTCACAGGCTCCATCAGGCTCACACCCACAGTATTCCGCCGGTTCAGTTCATATGCCAGCCGGTCCGGCGTCTGCAGCTCCGGGATCTCCCTGATATCCACCAGATTCTTCTCCATCCGCTGGTTCATACATTCACAGAATTCATCTGAGATAGCCTTTGCACTCTCCATGATTCTGTTGGGCTCATCCATAAAGATTACAGTGCCCTCCGGCAAATAGTCAAAAAAGGTATCAACAAGATATTTTTTTAAATCCTCTCCCTCTTTTACCACAATCTCTGCCGCGGGGTAGACCGTGATACTGTCCAGATTCTCAATCGAACGCTGACTTTGCAAATCAAAGCTGCGGATGGAATCCACCTCATCTCCCCAAAGCTCAATCCGATAGGGATAGTCTTCTGTGAGTGGATAGATATCGAGAATTCCTCCGCGAATAGAGAATTGCCCTGCCGCTTCCACCTGTGAACATCGCTCATATCCCATGAAAACCAGTTTTTCTTTCCAGCTGTCCAAATCCAGGGCGGAGTCATTCTGCAGATGAAGAATATGTTTTTTAAGCATACGAAGAGGCAGGAGGTAGTCCATACATCCACCTGTACTGGTGATGATGGTAACTTCCTTCCGCTCCAGAATTGCCTGTATTACACGCATTCTCTGCTGTGTCAGCAGGTTTCCCTGTATATCCGCCTGATAGAAGATAAGGTCCCTGGCCGGATACAGCAGGACATCCGTATCATATAACCGGTAATCCTCGTATAGTTCCTTGGCCTTTAATTCATTTTCCCCTACAATCAGGCGGCAGGATATGTCACCTGACAATCCTGCAATCACATGGGCCTTTTGTGATTCCAGACACCCGGTTACTATCGAAAGACCTTGACTGTTTTTTAAACTTTGCTTTAACTCCGGAAAGCCTGCCACGTCTTCCAGAGGCTGCATCAATGCTTTCATAAAAATCTATTCCTTTTCTGCATCATTTCCCACCTTTGACTCAGATACTTTGCAATTATATCGATTCATGGCACCATCGATATCCTCCTGTAAAATCAGTTCCAACGCATCAGCTGTATGGCATATAGCTTCATTCACCCGTTTTCTCTCATCCTTTGAAAACGGACTCAATACAAAATCGGCCAAATCCCAGTTTTTAGGCTTTTCACCTACACCGATGCGAATTCTTTTAAACTTATCTGTACCCAGCAAGGTAATAATGCTTTTGATTCCATTATGGCCCCCGGCGCTTCCCTTTTTACGCACTCGGATATAGCCGGGTTCCAGGTTGATATCATCGTAAATGACAACCAGCTCTGCCTCCGGATCCGCTTTATAATACTGTACCAGCTCTGCTACTGCTTCACCGCTCAGATTCATATAGGTCAATGGTTTTGCCAAAATCACCTTCTGCCCGGCAATTATACCTTTGCCATACATGGATTTATGCTTTACGCCCGAAGAGGGAACCCGATGTTGATCCACCAGATAGTCGATGGCATCAAACCCTACGTTATGCCTGGTACCCTCATATTGTCTTGTTGGATTACCAAGTCCTACTACAATATACATGTCATTCTCCTGTTTTATGCTCAATTAAAGTATACCATCTCTGATTTTGGGGGATCGCAGGGCTTAATATCACGGGCATACAGAACTGGTCCTTCATCCCGGTAGGTATCCATATACTCCCATCCCACTTCTGCTGTAACTATGACCCACTGGCCCATCACCAGCTTCTTTGCATCGGGACTTTTACAGATATATCCGATAAATGTGGTGTCGTCTGCACAGCAGGTCATCGCCATCCGTCCCGGTACAAAAAACCCAGCGGCAACATCCCTGCTTTTCAACACCATACCCTTAAATTTCACAGTTTTCCCTTTATAACGCTCCGGATGATCGCCAGCATCAACGTAAAAGATTCCGTAGTCTACATCATCGATCATGACCGGATTCTCCTCCAGGTCATAGGGCAGCGAGTCTTCAAAGATATCGGTCAGTTCACCGGACTGATCCTCGAACAGAATCTCAGCCGCAGGGTTTACTACCTTGATGCTTCTGCGGAAATTGGCGAGCGGCAGGTCAGCCGTACAGCGGTTAAACATCACCATATCGGCATTCTTCACCATTTCCATGAAGATGGATTTCATATTGTTCATATAAAGCTGAAAAGTACTTCCATCTACTGTCACGATATGCTGTACAATCCCCCATCCCTTCGGCATCTCCATCTCTTCCAGTCTCTTTACGCTCCAAAGCGGATTATATTCCAGAATAATCCTGTCCGGTTTATACTTCGTTTCTAAAGCCTTCAAAAGCTCCGGTGTAAAGGCCTCCGGATCTTCCACGACTTCCAGTATTGTATGATGCTTTTTCAGCAGGCTCGTATCATACTCCTCTTCCCCTTCCTCGCAGGCAATTAAAAGTGTCGGTTCTTCAATCTGAAAATATTCCTGCTGAACTGTAAAAT